>NZ_JBHTTQ010000196.1:0-5710 GCF_042794475.1 Streptomyces sp. NPDC056527 | reverse complement strand
GGGCGGGTCCCGCCCCGCCCCGCGTCGACCGGGGAACGTCGACGTCAGCCGATCGGCAGATCGAGGAAGGACGGGTCGCCATTCGTCTGAACCGCTGATCGTCCGCTCCGCGGACGGCGGGCCCAGCCAAACGCATTGCGGACAGAGCCACCAGAGAGCGCATGAACAGCGCGCGAGGCATCGAACCCGGGCATGAGCGACACCGAATGCCCGGAAGTCCACGTTTGGGACGGGTGCGGCCCCGGGGCGGCCGCCCGCTCCCGGCGCCCTCCCCCGTGCGGTCGGCCGAAGGCGAGACCATCCTGGAGGGGTGGGCCCCGCCCTGGAGCCGCCCCTCGGCCCGGGTGGAGTTCTCGTGCGCCCCCGATGCGGACGCGAGCGCCGGGCCGCCTTCCGAGCAGGATGCCCATCGGATGCGGTACCTGAGGCGCGAGTCGCGTACGGGGCGGGTGCCGCCGGTTCGAGGGAGGCGGGACGGATGAACGGGTCCGGGTCGGGTACGGGCGGCAAGGCACGCTTCGACGACATCTACGACCAGCCCGACCCACGGGCGTACTTCCGGCGCCTCGCGCCGCTGGAGTACGAGATACCGCAGCAGGCCCAGGGCGCCTTCCGGCGCGCGGCGGCCGAGCGAGGCGGCGGGACGGTGCTCGACCTGTGCTGTTCGTACGGGATCAACGCCGCGCTCATGAACCACGACGTCACCATGACCGAGCTGTACGCGCGCTACACCGATCCGGCGGTCGGCGGTCTGACCTCCGCCGAACTCGCCGTACAGGACAAGGAGTTCTACGCCGCCAGGCGCCGCTCGGACGCCGCGCCGGTCATCGGGCTGGACGTGGCGGGGCACGCGCTGCGGTACGCGCGCGAGGTCGGGCTCCTCGACGACGCCTTCGCGGAGAACCTGGAGAAGGGCATGCCACCGAGCCCCCGACTGCGGGCGGCGATGGCCGACGTCGGTCTGATCACGCTGACCGGTGGCGGCAGCTATCTCACCCGGCGTACCTTCGCCGCGCTCCTCGAATGGTCCGGCCGGCCGCTGCGGGTGAGCGCTTTCGTCCTGCGGACGGTCTCGTACCGGCCGATCGCCGAGTGTCTGGCGTCCTACGGCCTGCGGACCGTCGCCGATCCGTCACGGACGTATCCGCAGCGTCTGTTCACCGACGCCGGTGAGCAGCACTTCGCCGTCGAGGCGGTCCGCGCGCTGGGGGCGGATCCGGCGGGATTGGAGTCGGAGGGCCGGTTCCACACGGTGCTGTACGAGTCGGTGCCGGACGCGGCCTAGCCGGCCGGGGAATGGCCGACCACTAGGGGCGCCGTACGACGAGGACCGCGGCCACGTCGTCGTCGAGGTCGCCCGCGCCGTAGTCGGACAGGTCCTCGTGGAGGAGTGCGGGCAGGCGTTCGCCCGGCTCCGCCACCCACCGGGACATCCGCTCCTGGAGGGGGTAGAAGGTGCCGGCGCGGTCGCGGGTCTCGCTGACTCCGTCGGTGAACAGCAGCAGCCGGTCCCCCGGCCCGAAGGGGACCTCCTCCACCCGGTGGTGGGCGGGGAGCAGGACGGCCAGATTGACCGGCAGGGACGGGTCGGTGAGCTCGACGGGCCCGACGTGCGTGCCGTGCTGGAGCAGCGGGGCGGGGTGGCCGCAACTGAGGAGGCGGGCGACGTTCCCCTCGTCGGGGATCTCGACGAGAACGACGGTGGCGAAGCGTTCGGCCGCGTCGGAGTCGGGATCCCAGGCGCCGTAGCGGCTGAGGCCCTCCTCCAGGCGGTCGGCGAGGGCGGACAGGTCCGGGGCGTCGTAGACGGCCGCGCGGAAGGAGCCGAGCAGCACGGAGGCGGTCTCGACCGCGCCGAGGCCCTTGCCCTGGACGTCGCCGAGCATCAGCCGTACGGCGCCGGACACGTGGACGGCCTCGTAGAAGTCACCGCCGATCCGGGCCTTGGCGGCGGCGGCGACGTACAGCAGGTGGAGGTCGACGGTGCCGAGCCGGGACGGGAGCGGGCGGAGCACCACTCGTTGCACGACGTCGGCGATGGCGGTGACCTCGCGCAGGTTCCGCTCGTAGCGCAGCCTGGCCCGGCTCACCCAGACGGCGACCGCGGTCACGGCCGCCAGAGCGAGTTCGCTGGCGAGGATCGCGGGATAGAACGGCTCACCGCTGTCCGCCGCGAGCAACCCGCTGACCACCATGGCGAGCAGCCCGATCAGGGCGGTGCCCCGGACGCTCCAGGTGACGGCGGCGAGGGCGGGCGCGGCGGCCAGGAGCCGGTCGTAGCGTTCCGCGTCGGCGGTGAGGCTGTCGGCCAGCACCGTCAGGATCATGACCAGGATCGGGAGCGCCCGACCGATGTTGATCTGCGTACGCGGCCGGGAGAGGGAGCGGTCGCGGTGATCGCCTGAGGGCATTTCGTGATCGTACGCAGTGAGTGCGGCGGGAACCGGACGTCGACACCGGGCGTGTCCGCGACGGCACGGGCGCCAGGCGGTCAGAGACGGCACCGGCACCGGCACCGGGCGTGTCCGCGACGGCACCGGCACCGGCACCGGGCATGTCCGCGACGGCACCGGCGCCAGGCGTGCCCCCACGTCGTCCGGCGCCCCAGGCAGGTGTGGCCGGTCAGGGCCGGGGCACGGGTCGGCGCGCCTCCGGTTCCTTCGCGGGCGCGGCACGGCCGGGCAGCCCGAGCGCGGCCGCCGCGCCGAGCGCCGCGACGGCGGCCAGGACCAGGAACGTGGTCTCCATCGCGGGTACGAAGCCGACGTTCGCGTCGAGTGTCAGCAGCAGGGTCGCGGTGGCGACGCCCAGCGCCGGACCGACGTTCATGGCGGTCTGCTGGAGTCCGCCGGCGACTCCGGCCTCGACGACGGGCGCTCGGTGGACGACGACGGCGGTGGCCGTGGCCATGACCGTGCCGAACCCTGCACCCATCAGGGCGAAGCAGGCACCGGTCGGCAGCGCCGTCGCCGACGCGTCGAGCCTGGAGAGCAGGAGCACGCCGAGGGCGAGCAGCGCTCCCCCTCCGACCGTCGTGCGGCGTGAGCCGAACCGGCGTTGCAGCAGAGCCGCGACGGGGGCGCCGACCACCATCATGACGGCGAGGGACAGCACCCACAGGCCGGTCGACATCGGGTCGAGTCCGCGGACGTTCTGGAGGAAGTACGTCGCCACGAAGAGCGAGCCGAAGAGCGCGGCCGACACGGCCAGGAGCGTGACGAGACCCGCGACGACGGGCCGGGACCGCAGGAGGGCCGGCGGCACGAGCGGGCGGGCGGTGCGCCGTTCGTGCCGGGCGAAGGCGGCTCCAGCCGCGACGGCGACGCCGAGGGTGAGCGCGGTCATCGTGGTCCAGCCGGACTCCGGCGCTGCCACCAGCACCTGGACGAGACAGCCCAGGGTGACGGCGAGCAGGACGGCGCCGGGCAGGTCGAGCGCGGCGAGGAAGCCGTCGCGAGGGCGCGGCGCGGGGTGGGCGGACGCGGGGGCGCCGGCCGCGCGACCGTCCGGGCCGGGGGCCGCGACCGAGCCGAGGGCCGCCGTGGGGGCAGGGACCGCGAGGGCCAGGAGGCCGATCACGACCGCCGGGATCGCGGTGAGGACGAAGACGGACCGCCAGCCGTAGCCGCTGACCAGCGCACCGCCGATGACCGGTCCCGCCGCGGCGGCGAGACCGATCGCGCTGGTGCGCAGGGCGACCGGCATGGCCAGCCGTTCGGGCGGGAAGGCGGCGCGGAGCATCCCCAGCGTGGCCGGTTGCAGTAGCGCCCCGCACACACCCTGGAGCACACGGAGGCCGATCACCCAGCCGATCCCGGGGGCGAGCGCGATGCCGGCCGACGCGGCGGCGAATCCGAGCGTGCCGAGGGCGAAGAGCCGCCGATGGCCGTAGCGGTCGCCGAGCCTGCCCGCGAAGACGAGCAGGCTCGCGACGGCGACGAGGTATCCGGTGCTGGTCCACTGGACCTGGGCGAAGCTCGCGCCGAGGTCTCGCTGGAGGGCCGGCTGCGCGAGGGTGAGCACGGTGCCGTCGAGGGCGACGACGGCAGCGCCGACGACACTGCAGGCGAGGGTCAGCTGCCGTTGCCGTATCACCGCGCACCTCCCTCGGGGCCGAGGTGGGCGTCGAGCGCGGCTCGGAGCAACGGCTCCACATCGTCCGTACGGGCGGCCAGCTGGAGGCTTCCCCAGCCCCAGAGCTGGGCGATTCCGTGCAGGTTCGCCCAGAGCGCGGCCGCAACCGCGGCGGGTTCGGGGCCCTGGCCGGACCCCGGGCGGGCGCGGGCGACGAGCCGGGCGAGGAGGTCGAAGAGCGGCAGGCTGGTCTCGCGCAGCCCGAGCCGCCCGCTTTCGAGCAGGTCGTGGCGGAACATCAGCTCGTACATGCCGCGGCGGCCGAGGGCGAAGTCGAGGTAGACGCGGGCGACGGCATTGATTTCGGCGCGAGGGCCGTCGGGGGCTTCGGGTCCTGCCGCGAGCGCGGCGGTGACACGGTCCCCCAGCTCGACGAAGCCCTCGTGGGCGATGGCCGACAGCAGGTCGAGGTGGGTCGGGAAGTAGCGGCGGGGCGCCCCGTGGGAGACCCCGGCGCGCCGGGCGATCTCCCGGAGGGACAGCGCCTGCGCCCCCTCCGCGTGCACCAGCTCGACGCCGGCATCGATCAGTCGGCCGCGCAGTCCGGCCTCGGTCTCCTCAGTCATGGACACTGTCTACCAGTCAGCGTAGACACTGTCTACCAAGATCGACGGAACCCTCCGCTACACTTGTCCGCAGCGAAGGGGAGTAGCCCTGCGAACCGGTCGTCGACACACTGGAACCCTCGGGTTCCCGGTGACCGGGTCCATGCGGAAGCGCGGACGGGCGAGACCTTCGGCCAGGCATTCGCCATGTCCGCATCCTGTGGGCGTGGTCCGTCATGCCGGGCCGAGTGGTTCTTCCCGTCGCCCACCGTGGTGCCGTGCGGATCCCGGGCCCGGACCGAGCAGAGAGCCCCCGGTATGCACCTCGACCCCTTGGCGATCCTCACCGCCTTCGGGCTGATCTTCCTTGCCGAGCTTCCCGACAAGACGATGTTCGCGTCCCTCGCCATGGGCACGCGGATGCGTCCGCTGTACGTCTGGTTCGGCACCTCGACCGCGTTCATCGTGCACGTCGCCATCGCCGTGGGCGCCGGCAGCCTCATCGGCCTGCTGCCCGACTGGATCGTCAAGCTCGTCTCGGCCCTGCTGTTCGCCTTCGGCGCGTTCATGCTGCTGCGCGGCGGGGGCGACGACGGGGAGGACGACGCGGGCGGCAGGACGGTGACCGGCTTCTGGCCCGTCTACTCGACCGCGTTCATGGCCGTCTTCATCAGTGAGTGGGGCGACCTGACGCAGATCACCACGGCCAACCTCGCCGCCACCAACGGCACATGGTCGACGGCGATCGGCGCGGCCGCGGCCCTGATGAGCGTCTCCGCCCTGGCCCTGGTGGCGGGTCGGTTCATCGCCAAGCGCGTCCCGCTGAAGACGGTCCAGCGCATCGGCGGCCTGTGCATGGCGGGCCTGGCGATCTGGTCCCTCACCGAGATCTTCGTCGGCTGACCCGCTGAACGTGCCCGGCCGGTGCGTCCACCGGCCGGGCCCGCCTGACTCGAAGGTCCTGAAGTCCCCGTCGGGGTCTCGTCGGGCCTCCGCGGCGAACTCCACGAAGCCCATGTTTGCTGTGTCTT
>NZ_JBHTTQ010000195.1:0-5801 GCF_042794475.1 Streptomyces sp. NPDC056527 | reverse complement strand
GCACCCCGCTACGACGTCGGCAAAACCGTCAAACGCCCCGAGACCCTCAAGGCCATCGGCAAGCCTGGAAGATCTTGGTAGATAAAGAACAAGCTTAGGACCTCGATGAAGGTGGATCCCGGTCGTCCATGATCACGTCCTGCGAGACGTGGGGATCCGACGAATGGCCAGGGGCTCGGCTTGAGCCGTTGCTGCCGCACGGCCTCAAACCGGGTCGTCTGCGGGTGTGGACGCGGCGGCGGACGCGGACTGGTGCACCGTGGCGGGACGCGCCGCAGGGCTCCGGGCCGTGGGACGGGTCGACGACCTGTTCCGGTGCTGACAGCGGGCCTGCACCTGGGCCCGGTCGTCACCCACCTCCGGATCGAGGCCGACACAAGAAGTCCAGGCCCGAAGGAGCTCCCCGCCCTGTGCGGCGGGGTAGCCGACCGCCGGCAGCCACCGGTAGCGTCAACGCATGGATCAGGATGAACGGCTGCTTCACGCCTCGTCGTTCGGCTCGGCAGCAGTCTCATACGCCGAGCACCGTCCGGACTACGCGCCGGCCGCGGTGCGCTGGGCGCTCGAACCCGCGCCCGGCCCGCGCGTGCTCGACCTCGGCGCCGGAACCGGCAAGCTGACCGCCACGCTGGTCGCGCTGGGTGCCGAAGTCACAGCGGTCGAACCCGACCCTGCCATGCTGACCGAGCTGAGCCGCTCACTGCCGGCGGTTCGTGCCCTGTCGGGTACTGCCGAGGCGATTCCGCTGCCGGACGCGTCCGTCGATGCAGTGCTGGCCGGGAACGCCATGCATTGGTTCGACATGGCCGTCGCGGGACCCGAGATCGCCAGGGTTCTCGCACCCGGCGGCATCCTGGCGGGCCTGTGGAACCTCATGGACGACCGGGTCGAGTGGGTTGCCGGGCTGGCGCGAGTGAGCGGGAGCGCGGCCATCGGCTCGCGTGACACTCCCGCCAGCTGGCGCGCCGAAACGGCCGACATGCACCTTCCGAAGACTGGCGACGCCGCCCGGTTCAGCTCACCAGAGCAGACCGAGTTCCCGCACGGGCAGCGCCGCACCGCCGACTCTCTCGTCGCCACCATCGCGACGCGCGCGGGCGTACTCGTCATGCCGGAGCAGGAGCAACAGGCCACCCTGGGCCGGATCCGCACCTTCCTCACGAGCAGACCGGAGACCGCCGTCGGCGAGTTCACTCTCCCGATGCTGACCGGCGTGCTGCGCGTCCGGGCACTGTGAAGCGTCCGCAGTCTCACCTGGCCCGGACAGTCAGCGCACCTCCAGCAGACAGCGGCTGAACGACCCAGGGCGGCACGATGGAGGCTTCGGCCACAGCGGCATGCAGCGTCAGGCTTACCGACAGCCCTGACCACGAACGCCTGCTCTTCGCCAGGATGACCAGCCAGCACGACCTTCTCAACCGTGAGGCCAGTTCCCTGCGTCGACGTAGAACCTGACTACGACGGTTGTTCCGCGAGCGTGGGCTCGATCGCGATGGCGGGGACTTCAGCAGGGTTGCGTCCCGCCATCCGGCAGCCCAGGCAGTCGGGATGGCCGTGACGTGCCGCCACGTCTCGGACGCGCCAGGGCTGCTGATCGACCGGCCTCGGGCCGGAGGCTTTGCCCCACCCTGCCAGGTGGAGGAACCACGTGGTGAGCGCGGCGAGGACAACCACAACTCCACCCAGCACCAGTCCGACGGTCGAGCGGGCTGCGAACGCCACGCCCATCGCCGTGCAACCGACAGTGGCTATGCCTGTGCCTGTCCAGCCGGCGACCGTATGGCCCAAATCGTAGTCTCCGTGCGCGCTCACAGGCGTCTCCTCGGGGAATGGGATGCTGGAGCGGGGAGCCGCGGCTCACCCACCCAGAGATATCTTATCTCGCAAGATAATTTACTTAGATACTAAGGGGATGCGTGGTGCAGGGCAAGGCACGACCGGCGGCGACAGCCGAGCAGGCGCTGTACGCGATGGACCGGATGATCGCGACCGCACAGTTCGGGCAGCAGGACATCGCGCGGCTGCTCGGCCTCAACGTCACGGATCTGACCTGCCTCGGCTTCCTCGTCGAAGCAGCCACCGCCGGCGAATCGCTGGTGGCGGGCGATCTCGCCGACCGGGCTCGGCTGACAACCGGTGCGGTGACCGGCGTCCTCAACCGCCTCGAGAAGGCGCAGTACATCCGCCGCGAAGCGGACCCGCAGGATCGCCGAAGGGTTCGGGTGGTCATGGAGGAGTCCGCATTGGAGCGCATCCTTGAGGCCTACGGCCCCTTCTACGAGCGCCTGGGCCTGCTCTTCGCCGACTACCGCCCGGACGAAATCGCCGTACTCGCGGACTGGTTCACCCGCGCCAGAACCCTGCTCCAGGACTCACTGGACGAGATCCGCGAGGGCGTCTCCGGATGACCACCCTCTGACCGCTGAACACCCCGCCGATTCCCACAACCCCACCGTCAACCTCACCCCCTCGCCCTGGTGAAGCGTTGATACGGCAGCACGACGACGAGCTTCCACACACAACTCCCCGGCAGCAGACGAGCCGGTGACCATGCCGAGGGCGGCCAAGGCCGCACCGGGCACCCGCGTGGAGACGACCTCAGCGCAGCGCAGGCGCATGAAGTGACCCTCCTGCTTCCGGGGCAGACGTCCCTTGCGTTCGGCAGTGACCATCCGGCGCTACTCATTGCTGTCTGAGGCAAGCTCATCAGAGCCGGTTGCGCCCCCTGACGCCGGACGCCGCGGCGCGGCTCCCGGGCGCGCCCGGGGGCAGACCCGCGCCCGTTCCATGCGAGGGCATGAAGGACATGTGATGGCAGCGCCCGACCTGACGGATTCCAGGGGGCGGACCCGTTCCGACGCTGCCGTTCGCGTCAACATCCGGCTGATTCCATTCGAAAACCTTCGTATGGCAAGGGTGTTGCGGGGTGCCGTTCACATGGGCGCATTACTCTTCGTTGACTCGCCCTTGAGCTTGCTTTGGTGAATTCCGACGATGGTGTGACCGGAGGGAGGAGCGTTCACGATGCCGTCCGTCCGTATGTCCGTGGCCTTGCGCGCAACCCTCCTTCTCGTCCTCGCCCTCCTCTGCGGCACCAGCGCCCTGCCCACCCTCGCCGGGCCGGCGCCCCAGCTCCAGCAGCTCCAGCCCCGCGTCCAGCAGCTCGCGCCGGCCCCGGCATACGAGTCCGCGCACGCCGGGGGCGGCGAGGCGGACACCCCGGGGAGCTCCGCTTTCCACCGTGACCGGCGGCGAGCCGTCACCGCGCCCGCAGGCCCTCCCGGCCCGCCGTCGCTCGTCACCCGCGCCGCGCCGCTGACAGACCCGCCGGGCGGCCGCACCGGCGGCCCGGACACCCGGTCGAGACCGCTCGCCGCCCACGACCCCTCCGCCCTCCAGGTGTTCCTCTGCTGACAGGCGGCCTCACTCTGCGCCGACCTGTCAGCCCGACGCGCCCCCACGGCGCGCCAGGAGGAAACATTCATGCAGCCCCTCATCGACAACGCCCGCCGATTCGGACAGCGCCCTGAGGAGTTCGCCCCGCACGCCGCGGGCCAGTCCCCGGCTGTCCTGTTCGTCACCTGCTCCGACTCCCGGGTCGTACCCGCCCTGATCACCGGCGCCCGGCCGGGCCAGCTCTTCGAGCTGCGCACGGCGGGCGGCATCGTGCCCCCGTACGGCACCGGTACCCCCAGCGGGGAGGCCGCCACCATCGAGTACGCCGTCGAGGTCCTCGGCGTCGAGGACGTCGTCGTCTGCGGCCACTCGCACTGCGGCGCGGTGGGAGCCCTCGTCCGCGGCGACGACCTGAGCAGCGTGCCCGCCGTGCGGGACTGGCTCGCGCATGCCGCCCCCGACGGCGCCCCGGGCAGCCCCGACGACCCGGCCGTCACCGACGCCGTCCACGGCCACGTCCTCGCCCAACTGCTCCGCCTGCGCTCGTATCCGTGCGTCGAACGGAGGCTGGTGACCGGCCGACTCCGCCTGCGCGGCTGGTACTACGAGGTGCACACCGGCGCCGTTCTGGAGTACCGCTCCGGAACCGATGCTTTCGAGGCGCTGTGAGGAGGGAGATCCGGATGCCGCGCTCCTTCTCCTTCCTGCGGCAGGACTTCGCCGCCTCGCTCGTCGTCTTCCTCGTCGCCCTCCCGCTCTGCCTGGGCGTCGCCGTCGCCTCGGGCGTCCCCGCCGAACTGGGCCTCATCACCGGCATCGTCGGCGGTGTCGTCACCGGCCTGATGCGGGGCAGCAGTCTCCAGGTCTCCGGCCCGGCCGCCGGCCTCACCGTGCTCGTCCTGGAGGCGGTCCGCACCTTCGGCCTCGCCGCGCTCGGAGTCATCGTGCTGGCGGCCGGCGTGCTGCAGATCGCGATGGGCCTCCTCCGGTGGGGCCGCTGGTTCCGCGCGATCTCCCTGTCCGTCGTCGAGGGCATGCTCGCGGGCATCGGTCTGGTCATCATCGCCGGGCAGCTCTACGCGGCGGCGGGGATTCCCGCCCCGGACTCCGGTCTCGACAAGCTCATGGGCCTGCCGGGCGCGCTGGTCGAGGCCTTGGGCAGCCGCACGGCCCTCGTGTCGCTCACCCTCGGGGCAGGTACGGTCCTCCTCATCGTCGGCTGGCGGCGGATGCCGGGCCGTGCACGGGCGGTGCCCGGCGCTCTGGTGGCGGTCCTTCTGGCCTCCCTCGCGACCGCCGTGTTCGGCCTTCCGGTGGAGACCGTGCGGGTGAGCGGTGTGCTGGAGGCCGTCCACCTGCCGGGAGCAACAGCCCTCTCGTCCCTCGCCGAGCCGGCTCTCCTCGGCACGGTCCTCGCGTTCGCGCTGATCGCCTCCGCCGAGTCGCTGTTCAGCGCGGCGGCGGTCGACCGGCTCCACTCGGGACCGCGCACGGACTACGACAAGGAACTTGTCGCGCAAGGCGCGGGCAACACTTTGTGCGGCCTGCTCGGCGCGCTGCCGCTCACCGCGGTCATCGTGCGGAGTTCGGCCAACGTGGAGGCCGGCGCCCGTACGAAGGCGTCCCGGGTCCTCCACGGCGTCTGGCTGCTGCTCTTCGTCGCCCTGCTGCCCGCCGTACTCGCGTACATCCCCCTGGCCGCGCTGGCCGGGATCCTCGTGCACGCGGGCTGGAAGCTCATTCCCTTCAAGGGTGTCCTGACGCTCTGGCGCCGTCACAGGGGTGAGGCTCTCGTCCTCGTGGCGACTGCGACGGCGATCGTCGCGGTCGGCATGTTCGAGGGTGTCCTGATCGGCCTCGTCCTGTCGGTGGCGAAGGCCGCCTGGGAGGCCTCGCACCTGCGGATCGAGCACAGCGACGACGGACGCGGCGCGATCCGCGTACGGATCCAGGGAACAGTCACCTTCCTGAGGCTGCCTCAGATACTCGACAGCCTGGAAGCCCTGCCCAGCGACCGCCGGGTGGTCCTGGACCTCTCCGGGGTCCACCATCTCGACCACGCCTGCCGGGCGGCTCTGGAGACGTGGGCCGAACGGCACAGCGGCGCCGACGCCGAGGCCGTCCGCGCCGATACATCCCCAGACAGCCATCAGGGCGCCGCCGCAGGCTCGGTGAGCACCCCGCACTGAAACCGCGGGGTCTACGGGGGGGACGGCGCGCGCCGCGTCGCCCCCCGTTCGCGGCGGGGCATTCGACACGATCACCCCGAAGGGCACGCACGTCCGCCTGTGAGGGCACGCATGCCGCGTACGCCCGGATGTGGCGCGTAGGCACGTAACGTAACGCCCGTACGGGTCGCGGCCCCGCCGAGGCGGGGGCTGGTGTCGGGAGCATGATCACGACAC
>NZ_JBHTTQ010000194.1:0-5941 GCF_042794475.1 Streptomyces sp. NPDC056527 | reverse complement strand
GCACCCCGTGCAAGGGGTGCCGCCCTTCGGCGTTCGTCGCGGACCGGTGCTACTTGCGCATGACCTCGGGCTCGTGGCGGCGCAGCAGGCGCGCCACCGCGAAGCCGCAGACGATGCCGATGAGCAGCAGGATCGTGAGGTTGAAGCCCCACTGGCCGACGGTGTGGTCCCACAGCGGGTCCAGGTTGGTCGGGTCCTTGTGGTCCCACGGCGGCATGAGGTGCGCCAGGTCGAGGGTCGAGCCCGCGGCGGCGATGGCCCAGCGCGAGGGCATCAGCCAGGCGAACTGCTCCAGGCCGGGCGATCCGTACACCTGGAAGAGGATGCCGGTGAACACGACCTGGACGATCGCGAACATGACGAGCAGCGGCATCGTCTTCTCGGCGGTCTTCACCAGCGAGGAGATGACCAGGCCGAACATCATCGAGGTGAAGCCGAGCGCGATGATCGTGACGCAGAGCTCGACGGCCGGCGGGAGCACCAGACCCTCGGCCGGCAGCTCACGGGTGGCGAAGCCGATACCGCAGATGATCACGCCCTGGATGGCGGTGATCACGCCGAGGACGATGACCTTGGACATCAGGTACGCCGAGCGGGACAGGCCGGTGGCCCGCTCCCGTTCGTAGATGACCCGCTCCTTGATCAGCTCTCGTACGGAGTTGGCGGCGCCAGAGAAGCACATGCCGACCGCGAGGATCAGCATGATGGTGCCGGCGTCGCCGTTGAAGCGGGACGGCGGCGTCGGCGGCGCGAGGCCGAAGTCGGCCGGGATGACGACCGAGACCAGGCCGAGGACGGCCGGCAGGATCACCATCAGACCGATGAAGCCCTTGTCCGAGGCGATCACCGAGGAGTAGCGGCGGATCAGGGTCCACAGCTGGGAGCCCCAGCCCTGCGGCTTGGGCTGCCTGGCCATGGCCTGCTGCGGCATCTGGACCGGCTGCGCGGCGACGGCGTCGATGTCCGCGGCGTACATCTGGTAGTGCTGGGAGCCCTTCCAGCGGCCCGCCCAGTCGTAGTCGCGGTAGTTCTCGAAGGCGGAGAAGACATCGGCCCAGGTGCTGTAGCCGAAGAAGTTCAGCGCCTCCTCCGGCGGACCGAAGTAGGCCACGGAGCCGCCGGGCGCCATGACGAGGAGCTTGTCGCACAGGCCCAGCTCGGCCACCGAGTGGGTGACGACGAGGACGGTGCGGCCGTCGTCGGCGAGACCGCGGAGCAGCTGCATGACGTCGCGGTCCATGCCCGGGTCGAGGCCGGAGGTCGGCTCGTCCAGGAAGATCAGCGACGGCTTGGTCAGGAGCTCCAGCGCGACGGAGACGCGCTTGCGCTGGCCACCGGAGAGGGAGGTGACCTTCTTCTCCTTGTGGATGTCGAGCTTGAGCTCGCGCAGCACCTCGTCGATACGGGCCTCGCGCTCGGCCTCGGCGGTGTCGCCGGGGAAGCGGAGCTTGGCCGCGTACTTGAGGGCCTTCTTGACGGTCAGCTCCTTGTGCAGGATGTCGTCCTGCGGGACCAGACCGATGCGCTGGCGCAGCTCGGCGAACTGCTTGTAGAGGCTCCGGTTGTCGTAGAGGACATCGCCCTCGTTGGCCGGGCGGTATCCGGTGAGCGCCTTGAGCAGGGTGGACTTGCCGGAGCCGGACGGGCCGATGACACCGATCAGCGACTTCTCGGGGACGCCGAAGGAGACGTCCTTGAGGATCTGCTTGCCGCCGTCGACGGTGACCGTCAGATGGCGGGCCGAGAAGGAGACCTCACCGGTGTCGACGAACTCCTCGAGCTGGCCGCCGACCATCCGGAAGGTCGAGTGACCGACACCGACGATGTCGTTGGGGCCGATGAGGACGGAGCCGCCCTTGGCGATCGGCTGACCGTTGACGTACGTGCCGTTGTGGGATCCGAGGTCGCGGATCTCGAAGCGGCCGTCGGGCGTGGCGTGGAACTCGGCGTGGTGGCGCGAGACCTGGAGGTCGGAGACGACCAGCTCGTTCTCGAGCGCACGACCGATGCGCATCACGTGGCCGAGGGCCAGCTGGTGGAACGTGGTGGGGCTGCGGTCCCCGTAGACCGGCGGCGCCCCCGCGGCTCCGCCGCCCTGGCCGGGCACCTTCTGCGCCAACTGCTCGACGGGGCCGCCCTGCTGCGGGAACTGCTGTCCCTGTCCCTGCTGCTGCCAGCTCTGCTGCTGCGGCGGCGGGGCCTGGTGCGTGGCCCAGTCGGCCTGTGCGGCGGCCTGCTGGGCGTTCGGGGCGCCATGAGCCGCCTGCGCCGCGTGCGGCGCCTGGGCCGCTGCCTGTTGCTGGGCCGGGGCTCCGCCGGCGAGGTTCAGCCGCGGGCCGTCGGTCGCATTGCCGAGGTGTACCGCGGAGCCGGGGCCGATCTCCATCTGGTGGATCCGCTGCCCCTGCACGAAGGTGCCGTTGGTCGAGCCGTGGTCTTCGATGACCCAACTCCGGCCGCCCCAGCTGATGGTGGCGTGGCGCCACGAGACCCTGGCGTCGTCGATCACCAGGTCGCCCTGCGGATCACGTCCCAGGGTGTACGACCTGGACGGATCGAGAGTCCAGGTCCTTCCGTTCAATTCCAGTACGAGTTCTGGCACTCCATGCCCCACTACTTGTCCCCCGATGTACCCCCGTCGCAGGGAGTCTAGGGATGGCGAACATCGGGGGGAACTATTTCAGGCCCTGCCCTTACTCCGAAAGTCGGGCAGTGTGAAGACCCCGCAGAGGCGTGCTTCGACCGCCCCCGCACGGGCCGTTGACGCGAGGAGAAATCACCCCGGAGAGTGGTAAGCGCCCATGAGTGCATACGGATCATGCATCAATGGGGCAACTCGCCACGAACCGGGGGGTTCTGATGGATGCGGGCGGCGATGGCGGGCGGGCGGGCGCGATCGATGTGATTCTGGCCTCGATCGCCGCGGTGAGCTGGGCACTGGTGGGGATGGCGGGCGCCGCGGCGCTCGGGCTGCATCTGCTGGGCGCTGACGCGACCGGAGGGCTCGGGCCGATGACGGCCGCCGTGGTCGTCCTCGGTGTGGGCGGGTCGGTGACGCCGTCGGGCGACGTGTCGGCGTTCGGTCTGGAGGGAGCGGCGGTGGAGACCGTCGTCGACTTCACGCCATTGGGGGTCTCCCTGACGGGAGCGGTCTTCCTCGCGTACTTCTTCCTGCGCTCGCTGCGCCGTGCCGGGCCGTACGTCTCGGGGACGGAACTCGCCGCCCGGGTCCTGGTCCTGGTGACGCTGTTCCTCGCGGTCGTGGCCGGTCTGGCGTGGGCCGGGAACGACGTGGTGACCATCGACGGGGGCGCGTGGGGCGTCGAAGAGATCCCGGGGGCGGGCGGGATCGGGGACATCGACGTCGGTGGCATCGGGGACGTCGGAGGGCTGCTGCCGGACAGGGTCGGGGACCTGGTGGAGGCGGAGGCGTCGGTGGGGTTCTCGGTGAACGCCGTCGAGTCGCTGGCGGGCGCGCTGTTCTGGGTCCTCGGGGTCGTCCTGATCGCGCTGCTCGCCGCGCGGCGGGCGCCGCTGCCGCCGGGGCGGGTCGGGGACGCGGTGCGACGCGCGGCCCGGCCTGCGGCCTCGGCGCTGGTGACGGTGTTCCTGGTGGCGGTGGTCGCCGGATACGCGGCGGCGGGGTACGCGGCGCTCGGCGACGAGCATCCGCGCCGGGTGGTCGGGGCCGCGCTGCTGGGCGCGCCGAACGGGGTGGGGCTCGGGGTGCCGCTCGGGCTCTTCGTGCCCTGGCGAGGGTCGGCGCGCGGGTCGTTGGCGGAGGTGCTGCCGGATCCGCTGGGCGCGCTCGTACGGGGTTCGGCGGAGCGACCGGTGACGGTGGGCCGGCTCGCGGAGCTCGACGAGGGGGTCTGGCTGCTCGCGGTCGCCGCGGCCGTGACGATGCTCGCCGCGGGGGTGCTTGCCGCGGCCCGTACGCCACGGGCGGGGCTGGGCGCGGTCGCCTTCGCCCGGCGGTGCGGGGTGCGGCTGGGCGTGGCGACCGCTCTCGCGCTGCCGTTGTCGGTGGTGCTGAGCGGGGTGTCGGTGGACGCGTCGCTCGCGGTGCTCGGGATCGACGCCTTCGACGCGGGGATCGAGCTGCACGGGGACGTTCGGGCGGCGCTGCTGCTGGGGGCGGTGTGGGGAGCGGGTGCGGGCGGCCTGGGGGCGCTGCTCGCCTGCGCCGTGGGGGTGGCGGGTGGCCGGGTGCGTACGTACGGGGATCCGACGGCGGCCCCGGCCCCGACCGGGGCGCGGGCGCCGGGGCCGCCGTACCGCCCGTCGGGTGCGGGGACGCGTCCGCACGGGAGCGGGGAGGGGGGTGGGCTGCACAGCGCTCCGACACAGGCGGGCCATCCCGGCCTCTGGGCGCCTCCCCCGCCACCGCCGCCTCCACCACCCCCGCCGGCCCGGCCGCCCGGGCCGCGACCCGGTCCGCCTGGCCCGTCCGGTCCGGCCGGCCCGCACCCCGGCGGCTCCGGGCGCGAGTGGTCGTGACTGGCCGCGCCCACTCCCGGCGGCTCCGGGCGCGGGTCGTCGTGACTGGCCGCGCCCGCCTCCCTTCCGAGGGCTACGGTGACAAGGGTGCGACCAGCCGGGTGTCCGGTACGCGGGACGGGGGGACTGGTGGCACCCAGTGCCCGATACGGTGGAACCACCATGAGCGCATCGCAGACCTCAGACGTTCCCACCCTTCTCGTCAAGATCTTCGGGAAGGACCGTCCCGGGATCACCGCCGGGCTCTTCGACACCCTCGCCGCCTACTCCGTCGACGTCGTGGACATCGAGCAGGTCGTGTCCCGCGGCCGCCTCGTCCTGTGCGCGCTCGTCACCGAGCCGACCGTCGCCTCCCAGGGCGAACTGCGCGCGACCATCCACAGCTGGGCCGAGTCGCTGAAGCTCCAGGCCGAGATCATCTCCGGCACCGGCGACAACCGGCCGCGCGGCAGTGGCCGTTCGCACGTCACCGTCCTCGGGCACCCGCTGACCGCCGAGCAGACCGCCGCCATAACGGCCAGGATCGCCGATAAGGGCGGCAACATCGACCGTATCTTCCGCCTCGCGAAGTACCCCGTGACGGCGGTCGAGTTCGCCGTATCGGGTTGCGAGACCGAGCCGCTGCGGACCGCGCTGGCCACCCAGGCCCACGACATCGGTGTGGACGTGGCCGTCGTCTCCGCGGGGCTGCACCGCCGTGCGCAGCGGCTGGTCGTCATGGATGTCGACTCCACGCTGATCCAGGACGAGGTCATCGAGCTCTTCGCGGCGCACGCGGGCTGCGAGGACAAGGTCGCCGAGGTCACGGCCGCGGCGATGCGCGGCGAGCTGGACTTCGAGCAGTCCCTCCACGCGCGCGTGGAGCTGCTGGCCGGGCTCGACGCCTCGGTGGTGGACAAGGTCCGGGCCGAGGTACGGCTCACCCCCGGCGCCCGCACCCTCATCCGTACGCTCAAGCGGCTCGGCTACCAGGTCGGCGTGGTCTCGGGCGGATTCACCCAGGTCACGGACGATCTCAAGGAGAGGCTGGGGCTCGACTTCGCCTCGGCCAACACCCTGGAGATCGTGGACGGCAAGCTGACCGGGCGGGTCACCGGCGAGATCGTGGACCGGGCGGGCAAGGCGCGGCTGCTGCGGCGGTTCGCCACGGAGGCGGGCGTGCCGCTCTCCCAGACCGTGGCGATCGGTGACGGCGCCAACGACCTGGACATGCTGAACACGGCCGGCCTCGGTGTGGCCTTCAACGCCAAGCCCGTGGTACGCCAGGCCGCCCACACCGCCGTGAACGTGCCCTTCCTCGACACGGTCCTCTATCTGCTGGGAATCACCCGCGAGGAGGTCGAGGCGGCGGACGGCGACGAGGAGGATCTGCTGCACTGACGTCCGCGTCCCGCACCGCCCCGCCGCGTACGGCGAAAGGGCCCGGCCACCCACGGTGGCC
>NZ_JBHTTQ010000193.1:0-6093 GCF_042794475.1 Streptomyces sp. NPDC056527 | reverse complement strand
GGTCGTCGACCGGGGCGCCCCCTTTCACGTACTCGTCAGGACTCGAACGTCGCCGCCAGGGCGTCCGCGAGCCCCGGAACCAGGTCCGCGCCGGTGAGCACCTCGTTCGGGGAGTCCTTCTCGCGCAGCCGGATGGCGGCCTCGCGGGCTCCGTCACGGAGGACGGCCACGGTCATCCGGACCTCCTGGCGGTCCGGGTGCCGGGCCACCCACTTCGCCAGACCGGCCTCGTCCAGGCCGTCCGGAACGGACGCCTCGGCCGACGGCGGCAGCATCAGGCGCTCGACCGTCAGGGCGCAGCCGGCGACCGCGTCGGGCCAGGCGATCGTGCCGAGGAACTCGTCGAGGGCCTTCCCCTTCGGCAGCTCCTCCTGCTCGATGGGGGTGAAGGCGGCGGCTTCCGCGCCTTCGAGACCGAGCTGGGAGGCGAGTCCCGGCTCCTTGGCGCGCAGTCGGGCGGTGTCGACGAGGGCGAAGAGCCGGGCAGGCCGGTCCCAGCCGAGACCGGAGGCGTACTCGTCGATCTCGAGGACCGCGCGGGTGAGGGGGCTCGCGGCCATGGGGGTGCCGGAGGAGGAAACGTTGGACATGACCCATATCCTGCCTCCTTCGCCCCCGAAGACGGGAACTAGGTAAAGCCTCAGTAAGTTGCATCAGTGGGCTCTACGATCGCGGAGCCTGCTTATCGACGCATCAACCTCGAGGGGCGCACGTTGGCTTTCCAGATGCCGGACCGCGGAGGCGGCGGGGGCCCGTCCGGGCCAAGGATCAGAGTCGGCCGGCCGTCCCGGCGGGCCCGCACGCTGCTCATGACCCTGGGCGTGCTGGCCGTCCTTGCCATGGCGTTCGTCATGTTCGCCGGGTTCTGGACGGACTGGCTCTGGTACCGCTCGGTCGCGTACTCGTCCGTGTTCACCACCACTCTGTGGACCAAGATCGGCCTGTTCGCCGTCTTCGGTCTCCTCATGGGGCTCGCCGTCGGCTTCAACATCTGGCTGGCGCACCGACTGCGGCCGCCGCTGAGCGCGATGTCGCTGGAGCAGCAGAGCCTCGACCGGTACCGGATGGGCCTGGCCCCCTACAAGAAGTGGGTGCTCCTCGCGATCACCGCTCTGGTGGGCCTGATCGCCGGTGCATCGGCCTCCGGCCAGTGGCGGACCTGGCTGATGTGGGTCAACGGGGTCCCGTTCGGCCAGAAGGACCCCCAGTTCCAGCTGGACGTGTCCTTCTACGCCTTCGACCTGCCCTGGTACCGCTTCCTCCTGGCCTTCGGCTTCGCCGCCACCGTCCTGTCGCTGATCGCCGCCGCGCTGACGCACTACCTGTACGGCGGACTGCGCGTCACCAGCCCCGGTGCCCGCGCCACCGCCGCCGCGACGGGCCACCTGTCGGTGATCCTCGGCGTCTTCGTCTCGCTGAAGGCCGTGGCGTACTGGCTCGACCGGTACGGCCTCGCCGTGAAGTCCAGCGACTTCAAGGCGGCCGGGAACTGGACGGGCCTGCGCTACGTCGACGCCAACGCCTACCTGCCCGCGAAGACGATCCTCTTCTGCATCGCCGCGATCTGCGCCGTGCTGTTCTTCGCGACGCTGTGGCGCCGCACCTGGCAGCTGCCGGTGATCGGCTTCGGCCTCATGGTCCTGTCGGCGATCCTGATCGGCGGCCTGTACCCGGCCATCGTGCAGAAGTTCCAGGTCCAGCCGAACGAGCAGGCCAAGGAAGCGCCGTACATCCAGAAGAACATCGATGCCACGCGCAAGGCGTACGACATCGACAGCACCGAGCCGGAGAACTACTCGGGCAAGTCCACGGTCAAGGCCAAGGACCAGCTCCGCGCGAACTCCGACACGGCGGCCAGCTACCGGCTGATCGACCCGAACATCGTCTCGCCGACGTTCCAGCAGCTGGAGCAGAAGCGGAAGTACTACCAGTTCCCGACGACCCTCGACGTCGACCGCTACAAGGGCCAGGACACCGTCGTCGGCCTGCGTGAGCTCAACATCAAGGGCATCCCGAAGCGGAACTGGATCAACGACCACTTCACGTACACCCACGGCTACGGCGCGATCATGGCTGCGGGCACGCAGACGGACGCCAACGGCTCCCCGGTCTTCACCGAGGCCGGCCTGCCGACCACGGGGATGCTCGGCCCGTACCAGCAGCGGATCTACTACGGCGAGAAGACGGATCAGTACTCGATCGTCGGCGGACCGCAGAAGGAGCTGGACTACGAGGAGAACGGCGAGAAGACCACCAGCTACGAGGGCAAGAGCGGGGTCAACCTCTCCAACACCTTCAACCGCGCCGCCTACGCGGTCGCGTTCAGCGAGCCGCAGATCCTCTACTCGGGGGCCATCGGCGAGGGCTCGCGGATCCTCTACAACCGCACGCCCAAGGAGCGCGTCGAGGCGGTCGCACCCTGGCTGACCATCGACGGCGACGCCTACCCGGCCGTCGTCGGCGGCAAGATCCAGTGGATCGTCGACGCGTACACGACCACCAACGGCTACCCGTACGCCTCGCGCACCACGCTGGGCGAGTCCACGGCGGACGCGCTGACGGTCGGCAACCAGCAGCGCGCGGTGGTCGCCCAGCAGAACCAGGTCAACTACATCCGCAACTCGGTGAAGGCCACCGTCGACGCCTACGACGGCACGGTCAAGCTGTACCAGTGGGACAAGGAAGACCCGGTCCTCAAGACGTGGATGAAGGCGTTCCCGGACACCGTGCAGTCGCGTGAGTCGATCAGCCCCGACCTCATGCAGCACCTGCGGTACCCGCAGGACATGTTCAAGGTCCAGCGCGAGCTGCTCACCCGGTACCACGTGAAGGACCCGGCGCAGTTCTACAGCGGCTCGGACGCCTGGCAGGTGCCGAACGACCCGACCAACAAGGACGGCAACGCGGTCCCGCCGTACTACCTGAGCATGAAGATGCCCGGGGACCAGCAGCAGCGGTTCTCGCTGACGACGACGTTCACCCCGAACGGGCGGCCCAACCTGGGCGGCTTCATGGCGGTCGACGCCGACGCGGGCAGCAAGGACTACGGCCGCATAAGGCTGTTGAGAGTCACCTCCGAGGTCCCCGGACCCGAGCAGGTGCAGAACAAGCTCAACAGCCTCCCGTCGGTGGCCACCTTCGTGCGCGACATGAAGGGTGCCGACTCCGACATCCAGTACGGCAACCTGCTGACGGTCCCGCTCGACGGCGGATTCCTGTACGTCGAGCCGGTGTACGCCCAGGGCCGCAACGCGCACTACCCGCTGCTGAAGAAGGTCGCGGTGTCGTACGTGGACGCGGACCAGCCGGACGGTGACACGACCAAGGACACCACGGTGTTCGAGGACAACCTCACCTCGGCGCTCAACGCGGTCTTCGGGGTGGAGGGCGCCGCGCCGCCCGAGCAGCCGGAGAAGCCGGGCACCAAGCCGCCGACGACGCCGAGCACGAACGACGCGGCGCTGAAGCAGGCCATCGCCGACGCGCAGAAGGCGTACGACGACGGTGAGGCCGCTCTGCAGAAGGGCGACTGGACCGCCTACGGCAAGGCCCAGGAGGCCCTGCAGGACGCGCTCCAGCGGGCGGCGGACGCGGGCGCGAAGCTGAACCCGTCCGACCAGAAGCCGGCGGGCGAGAAGCCGGCGGCGACACCGTCGAGCAGCCCGAGCCCACCGAGCGGCTGACCGGTCTGGTCGGGCTCCACTCCGCGTCGTGATACCTTTAGGACACAACGACGCGGGGTGGAGCAGCTCGGTAGCTCGCTGGGCTCATAACCCAGAGGTCGCAGGTTCAAATCCTGTCCCCGCTACTGAAGACAAGGGCCCGGATCCATAGGATCCGGGCCCTTGTCGTGCTCGGTGGGGGACGTCGAAGCACGGTGGGGATGGGGCGAGTTGGGGTGAGACGTGTTTGACTTATCTCTCTGTGGGCATGTCGACAAAACGCTGAAGTGACCTCACTGGCTGCGGTATACCAGGTGTACGCGCGTTGCGGGTGGTGCGACGATGGAATTTATGGGGGAC
Source organism: Streptomyces sp. NPDC056527 (assembly GCF_042794475.1). Lineage (NCBI taxonomy): Bacteria > Bacillati > Actinomycetota > Actinomycetes > Kitasatosporales > Streptomycetaceae > Streptomyces > Streptomyces sp. NPDC056527. The sequence continues at coordinate 2,071 of NZ_JBHTTQ010000193.1, read as the reverse complement.
AGGGCAACTCTGTTGGAGACAGGGCGGTTTGTGCAGCGGCATGTCAAGAGTGCCGCAGACGACATCATCGAGGCCGTGGTGGCCGGCGGTGAGGCCGTCGACACCACCGCCGAGAACGAGACCGAGACCGAGGCGCGCCACCGGCGTGCCGCCGAAAGCGGCGACGCCGCGTCCATGAGCGTGCTCGGCGCGCTGCTGCTGCGCCGGGGGGACCTGGACGGCGCGGAGCCGTATCTGCGCGGCGCCACCGCCGAAGGAGACCGGGCGGCCGCCAACAACCTGGGTGTCCTGCTGCACCAGCGTGGCTACGCCGAAGAGGCCGCCGGCTGGTGGCGGGTCGCCGCCGTCGCGGGCTCCGCGCCCGCCGCCCACGCGCTCGGCCGTCACCACCGCGAGCGCGGCGACGAGCCCGCCGCCGAGTACTGGCTGCGCCAGTCCGCCGAGCAGGGCCACGCCCTGGGCGCCTACGCCCTCGCCGACCTCCTGGAGCACCGCAGCGACGTCGGCGCCGAGCGCTGGCTGCGTGCCGCCGCCGAGCGCGGTCACCGCGAGGCCGCGTACCGTCTCGCCCTCGCCCTGGAGCGGCGCGCCCAGGAGGTGACCCGAGGCCCGTCCGCCTCCGGTCTCTCGGCGCGCGACGCGCTCGCCCACGACACCGCGCAGGCCGATACCGCGAAGGGCGAGCCGGCGAAGGGGGACGCCGGGGCCGTCGGCGCGCCCTCCGGCGAACTCGCCGAGGCCGAGCAGTGGTTCCGGCAGGCCGCCGCGCGCGGGCACCGGCGCGCCGCGCTGCACCTCGGGGCGATCCTGGAGAAGCGCGGCGAGCTCAAGGAGGCCGGCCGCTGGTACCTGAGCTCCGCCAAGGAGGGCGAGGCCAAGGCCGCCTGCGCGCTCGGTTTCCTGCTCCGCGACGCCGGCGACGAGGAGAGCGCCGCCGTGTGGTGGCTGCGCGCCGCCCAGGACGGCGACGGCAACGCCGCCAACGCCCTCGGAGCCCTGCACGCGGCCCGGGGGGAGCAGCAGACCGCCGAGCGCTGGTACCGCGCCGCCATGGACGCGGGCGATGTGAACGGGGCGTACAACCTCGGGCTGCTCTGCGCCGCGCAGGACCGCGTCCAGCACGCCGAGCAGTGGTACCGCCGCGCCGCCTACGCGGGTCACCGCGAGGCCGCCAACGCGCTCGCCGTGCTCCTCCTGCAGGCCGGGGACACGGACGGCGCCGAGCCCTGGTTCTCCAAGGCGGCGGAGGCCGGCAGCGTCGATGCCGCCTTCAACCTCGGCATCCTCTACGCGGGTCGCGCCGACGACCGTACGGCGCTGAGCTGGTACGAGCGCGCGGCCGCCGCGGGGCACACCGAGGCCGCGCTCCAGGTCGGCATCGCCAGCCTGCGCGACGGCGACGAGCAGACCGCCGAGCGGCATCTGCGGTGCGCGGCGGGCGGCGGCAGCGCCGAGGCCGCGTTCCGGCTCGCCTCCGTCCTCGACGCGCGCCGGCCGGACCCCGGCCCGCCCGCGCTCGGGGCGCCGCGCGACGAGGAGAAGACCGAGTGCGAGGAGTGGTACGAGCGGGCCGCGCAGCAGGGGCATCGGCGCGCCCAGGTGCGGGTGGGGATGCTCGCCGCCGCGCGCGGGGACGTGACGGAGGCGGCCCGCTGGTACCGGGAGGCTGCCGAGGCCGGGAGCCGTAACGGCGCTTTCAACCTCGGTCTGCTCCTCGCCCGCGAGGGCAGCGAGCGGGAGGCGGCGCTGTGGTGGACCCGCGCCGCCCGTGCCGGCCACGGCCGCGCCGCGCTGCGGCTCGCGCTGCTCGCGGCGCGGCGGGGGGAGCTGTCGGAGGGCCGGCGCTGGTGTGCGACGGCTGTGGAACTGGGCCCGGCGGAGGTCGCCGAGCGGGCCGCCCGGCTGAGCGAGGCGCTCCACCAGGAGCTGACCGCTTAAGGGATTTGCGCTGGTCGTGGGCGTCCCGTAAGGTTGGGTTCACCGACGCGGGGTGGAGCAGCTCGGTAGCTCGCTGGGCTCATAACCCAGAGGTCGCAGGTTCAAATCCTGTCCCCGCTACTCAGTAGCAAAC
>NZ_JBHTTQ010000192.1:0-6095 GCF_042794475.1 Streptomyces sp. NPDC056527 | reverse complement strand
CCTCCGTGGAGGGGCGCCCGGCCTTCGTACGAGCCCTTAGGCGCCGATGGCGTGCAGACCGCCGTCGACGTGCACGATCTCGCCGGTCGTCTTCGGGAACCAGTCGGACAGCAGCGCCACGACGCCCTTGCCCGCCGGCTCCGGGTCGGCCAGGTTCCACTCCAGCGGGGAGCGGCTGTCCCAGACCGCGGCCAGCTCCGAGAAGCCGGGGATCGACTTCGCGGCCATCGAGCCGATCGGACCCGCCGAGATCAGGTTGCAGCGGATGTTCTGCTTGCCCAGGTCGCGGGCCATGTAGCGGTTGGTGGCCTCGAGCGCGGCCTTGGCCGGGCCCATCCAGTCGTACTGCGGCCAGGCGAACTGCGCGTCGAAGGTGAGTCCGACGACCGAGCCGCCCTCGCTCATCAGCGGCAGCAGCGCCATCGTCAGGGACTTCAGCGAGAAGGCCGAGACGTGCATGGCCGTGGCGACCGACTCGAACGGCGTGTTGAGGAAGTTGCCGCCGAGCGCGTCCTGCGGGGCGAAACCGATCGAGTGGACGACGCCGTCCAGACGGTCGCCGAGGTGCTCGCGCACCTGGCCCTCAAGGCGCGCCAGGTGCTCGTCGTTGGAGACGTCGAGCTCCAGGACCTTCACCTTGTCGGGGTGGGGCAGCTTCTTGGCGATGCGCTCGGTCAGCGTCGGCCGCGGCCAGGCGGTGAGGATGATCTCCGCGCCCTGCTCCTGGGCCAGCTTCGCGGTGTGGAAGGCGATGGAGGACTCCATCAGCACACCGGTGATCAGGATGCGCTTGCCCTCGAGAATTCCGCTCATGGTGATCAGTGACCCATGCCCAATCCGCCGTCAACCGGGATGACGGCTCCAGTGATGTACGAGGCGTCGTCGGAGGCGAGGAACTTCACCGCGGCGGCGATCTCCTCCGGCTGCGCGTAGCGGCCCAGCGGCACCTGGGACACGATGCCGGCGCGCTGCTCGTCGGTGAGGACGGCGGTCATGTCGGTGTCGACGAAACCGGGCGCGACGACGTTGAAGGTGATGTTGCGCGAGCCGAGCTCCCGGGCGAGGGACCGCGCGAAACCGACCAGGCCGGCCTTCGAGGCGGCGTAGTTCGCCTGACCCGCCGAGCCGAGGAGACCCACGACCGAGGAGATCAGCACGACGCGGCCCTTCTTGGCGCGCAGCATGCCGCGGTTGGCACGCTTCACGACCCGGAAGGTGCCGGTGAGGTTGGTGTCGAGGACGGAGGTGAAGTCCTCTTCGGACATGCGCATGAGCAGCTGGTCCTTGGTGACGCCGGCGTTGGCCACCAGCACCTCCACGGGACCGTGCTTCTCCTCGATCTCCTTGTACGCCTGCTCCACCTGTTCGGCGTCGGTGATGTCGCACTTGACGGCGAGGAAGCCGGCCGGCGGCTCTCCGGAGCGGTACGTGATCGCGACCTTGTCGCCGGCATCGGCGAACGCGCGGGCGATGGCGAGGCCGATGCCCCGGTTGCCTCCGGTGACGAGAACCGAGCGGCTCAACGGATCACCCTTTCGATAGCGGTCTGGTTACCGAAAACCTATCGGTCCCGTCCCTTCCGCGAGGAATCGACCCCTGACAGTGGCGTACGGATGTCACTGTCGGGTCCCTACATAAAGCTCTGGGCGTGGCGGCCGAAAGCGCGACATGATCGGGGGCGACCGGTCTCACACGACAGGAGACAGCTGTGCCATCTGGCATCCATTCCATCGACGCAGCCTTCACCGCGCTGCCGTTGCGGGCGCTGGCGGACGCCGCGCTCGCCCGCGCGCGTGCCCTCGGCTCCGACCATGCCGACTTCCGTCTGGAGCGGGTGCGCAGCGCCTCGTGGCGGTTGCGGGACGCCAAACCCTCGGGTTCATCGGACACCACGGACCTCGGGTACGCGGTGCGGGTGGTGCACGGCGGAGCCTGGGGGTTCGCCTCCGGGGTCGACCTGACCATGGACGGGGCCGCGCGGGTCGCCTCGCAGGCCGTCGCCATGGCCAAGCTGTCCGCCAAGGTGATCGCCGCGGCGGGCTCCGACGAGCGTGTGGAGCTGGCCGAGGAGCCGGTGCACGCGGAGCGGACCTGGATCTCCTCGTACGAGATCAACCCGTTCGACATCCCCGGCGCCGAGAAGAGCGCGCTGCTCGCCGACTGGAGCGAGCGGCTGCTGCGGGCGGACGGTGTCGCGCACGTCGACGCCTCGCTGATGACCGTCCAGGAGAACAAGTTCTACGCGGACACGGCGGGCACCGTCACCACCCAGCAGCGGGTCCGGCTGCATCCGCAGCTCACGGCGGTCGCCGTGGACGAGACGACCGGCGAGTTCGACTCGATGCGGACGATCGCGCCGCCGGTCGGGCGCGGCTGGGAGTACCTGACCGGCACCGGCTGGGACTGGAACGCGGAGCTGGAGCAGATCCCCGGGCTGCTCGCCGAGAAGATGCGGGCGCCGAGCGTGGAGGCGGGGGCGTACGACCTGGTCGTCGACCCGTCGAACCTGTGGCTGACGATCCACGAGTCGATCGGCCACGCCACCGAGCTGGACCGGGCGCTGGGCTACGAGGCGGCGTACGCGGGGACCTCCTTCGCCACCTTCGACCAGCTGGGCAAGCTGGCGTACGGCTCGTCGATCATGAACGTGACGGGTGACCGGACCGCCGAGCACGGCCTCGCGACCGTCGGGTACGACGACGAGGGCGTCGAGGCGCAGTCGTGGGACCTGGTGAAGGACGGCACGCTCGTCGGCTACCAGCTGGACCGGCGGATCGCGAAGCTCACGGGCCTGGGCCGGTCGAACGGCTGCGCCTTCGCCGACTCGCCGGGCCATGTGCCGGTGCAGCGGATGGCGAACGTCTCCCTGCAGCCGGACCCGGGCGGGCTCTCCACGGAGGATCTGATCGGGGGCGTCGAGCGCGGTATCTACGTGGTCGGGGACCGGTCCTGGTCGATCGACATGCAGAGGTACAACTTCCAGTTCACCGGGCAGCGCTTCTTCCGCATCGAGAACGGCAGGCTGGCCGGCCAGCTGCGGGACGTCGCGTACCAGGCGACGACGACGGACTTCTGGGGGTCGATGGAGAAGGTCGGCGGCCCGCAGACGTACGTCCTCGGCGGCGCCTTCAACTGCGGCAAGGCGCAGCCCGGCCAGGTCGCGGCGGTCTCCCACGGCTGCCCCTCCGCCCTCTTCAGGGGCGTCAACATCCTCAACACGACGCAGGAGGCCGGTCGATGATCTCGCGCCACGCAATTCGCTGGGGGTCCGGGGGTCGTCCCCCGGGCAAGCACCGTCTCAACACGACGCAGGAGGCCGGTCGATGAGCCGCGTCAGCAAGCCGTACGAGATCGTCGAGCGGGCCCTGGAGCTGTCCCGCGCCGACGGGTGTGTCGTCATCGCCGACGAGGAGTCCTCCGCCAATCTGCGCTGGGCGGGCAACGCGCTGACGACCAATGGCGTCACCCGCGGCCGCACGCTCACGGTCGTCGCCACCGTGGACGGCGCGCAGGGCACCGCGTCCGGCGTCGTCTCGCGCTCCGCCGTGACCGTGGACGATCTGGAGCCGCTGGTACGGGCCGCGGAGGAGGCCGCCAGGGCCGCGGGGCCGGCCGAGGACGCGCAGCCCCTCGTCGAGGGCATCGACGCCTCGCCCGACTTCAGGGACGCGCCGGCCGAGACCAGCTCCGCCGTCTTCGCGGACTTCGCGCCCGCGCTCGGCGAGGCCTTCGCCCGTGCCCGGGCCGGCGGACGCGAGCTGTACGGCTTCGCGAACCACGAGCTGACCTCGACCTACCTCGGCACGTCGACGGGGCTGCGGCTCCGGCACGACCAGCCCAACGGCACCCTGGAGCTCAACGCCAAGTCCCCCGACCGCTCGCGCTCCGCATGGGCCGGGCGCTCCACCCGGGACTTCAAGGACGTCGACCCGGCCGCCCTCGACGCCGATCTGGCGCAGCGGCTCGGCTGGGCGGAGCGCCGGATCGACCTGCCGGCCGGACGGTACGAGACGCTGCTGCCGCCGACCGCCGTGGCCGACCTGCTGATCTACCAGTTCTGGTCGTCGACGGCCCGGGACGCGGTCGAGGGCCGCACGGTCTTCTCGAAGCCGGGTGGTGGGACCCGACTCGGCGAGACCCTCTCGCCGCTGCCGCTGACCCTGCGCAGCGACCCGAACGAGCCGGGTCTGGAGTCCGCGCCGTTCGTGATCGCGCACTCCTCGGGCGACGACTCCTCCGTCTTCGACAACGGTCTGCCGCTGGCGCCGATCGACTGGGTGCGGGAGGGGAAGCTGGAGCATCTGATCACCACCCGGCACACCGCGGCGCTCACCCGCCTGCCCGTGGCACCCGGCGCCGGGAACCTCATCCTGGACGGCGGCGGCGAGCGCTCGCTGGAGGAGATGGTCGCCTCGACGGAGCGCGGCCTGCTGCTGACCTGCCTCTGGTACATCCGCGAGGTCGACCCGGCGACGCTGCTGCTGACCGGGCTGACCCGCGACGGCGTCTACCTCGTCGAGAACGGCGAGGTGGTCGGCGAGGTGAACAACTTCCGGTTCAACGAGTCGCCGGTGGACCTGCTGTCGCGGGCCTCGGAGGCGGGGCGGACGGAGAAGACGCTGCCGCGCGAGTGGAGCGACTGGTTCACCAGGGCCGCGATGCCGGCGCTGCGGGTGCCGGACTTCAATATGAGCTCGGTCAGCAAGGGCGTCTGACCCCCATAGACTGAGTCACGGCGTGACGACCATCAACCAAGGAGACCGAGAATCGTGACGGACATCGTCGACGAGCTCAAGTGGCGCGGGCTGTTCGCCCAGTCCACCGACGAGGACGCCCTGCGCAAGGCTCTCGCGGACGGTCCCGTCACGTTCTATTGCGGTTTCGACCCGACCGCGGCCAGTCTCCACGTCGGCCACCTGGTCCAGGTGCTCACCGTCCGCCGGCTCCAGCAGGCCGGTCACCGGCCGCTGGCGCTGGTCGGTGGCGCCACCGGCCAGATCGGCGACCCGCGCCCGACGGCCGAGCGCACCCTGAACGACCCGGAGACGGTCGCGAACTGGGTGAACCGGCTGCGGAGCCAGATCGAGCCGTTCCTCTCCTTCGAGGGGGAGAACGCGGCGGTCATGGTGAACAACCTGGACTGGACCGCCGGCCTGTCCGCGATCGAGTTCCTGCGGGACATCGGCAAGCACTTCCGGGTCAACAAGATGCTGACCAAGGACTCCGTCGCCCGGCGCCTGGAGTCCGAGCAGGGCATCAGCTACACCGAGTTCAGCTACCAGCTGCTTCAGGGCATGGACTTCCTGGAGCTGTACCGGCGCTACGGCTGCACCCTGCAGCAGGGCGGGTCCGACCAGTGGGGCAACCTGGTGGCGGGCCTCGACCTGATCCACCGCCTGGAGCCGGGCGCCGAGGCGCATGCGCTGGCGACCCCGCTGATGGTCAAGGCGGACGGCACCAAGTTCGGCAAGACCGAGGGCGGGGCCGTGTGGCTCGACCCGGAGATGACGACGCCGTACGCGTTCTACCAGTTCTGGCTGAACGTGGACGACCGGGACATCTCGACGTACATGCGGATCCTGTCCTTCAAGTCCCGCGAGGAGCTGGAGGAGCTGGAGCAGCAGACCGCCGAGCGGCCGCAGGCCCGGGCCGCCCAGCGGGCGCTCGCCGAGGAGCTGACGACGCTGGTGCACGGCGCCGAGCAGTGCGCGGCCGTCATCAACGCCTCGAAGGCGCTGTTCGGGCAGGGCGACCTGACCGAGCTGGACGGGGCGACGCTGGCCGCCGCTCTCTCCGAGCTGCCGCACGCGCGCGTGGCGGAGCTCGGGCAGGTCGTGGACCTGTTCGTCGAGGTCGGTCTCGCTCCGAGCAAGTCGGGAGCGCGCCGCACGGTGAAGGAGGGCGGGGCGTACGTGAACAACGTGAAGGTCACCGCGGAGGACGCCGAGGTGTCGGCGGACGAGCTGCTGCACGGCCGCTGGCTGGTGCTGCGTCGGGGCAAGAAGAACCTGGCGGCGATCGAGGTCGGCGCCGAGGGCTGAGGCCCCGGAGCACGACGCGGCGGAGGCCGGTGCGCGCATCATGCGCGTACCGGC
>NZ_JBHTTQ010000191.1:0-6186 GCF_042794475.1 Streptomyces sp. NPDC056527 | reverse complement strand
GCCCTGTGCGCGGGCGCGCGGGGCGGCGTTCCGTGTCGTACGAAGGCCGTACGAGGTGGCGTGCGGCGTCAGCCCTGGCGGGCCAGGTCCGCCGCGCCGACCAGTCCGGCCTTGCCGCCGAGCTTGGCCGCGAGCACCTGGGCGTGCGGCCGCCACTCGCCGCCGATCAGCCAGCGGCGGAAGGACTTCCGGATCGGGTCGAGCACCAGCTCGCCCTCGTCCGAGACGCCGCCGCCGACGATGAACGCCGAGGGGTCGAAGAGCGACGCCAGGTCGGCGAGGCCCGCGCCGGCCCAGCGCGCCAGCTCGCGGAAGGAGTCCACGGCCACCGGGTCGCCCTGCCGGGCCGCCGCGCTGACGTGCTTGCCCTCGATGCCGTCGGGGGTGCCGTCGCCCAGGCCGAGGAGGATCTCCGCGTGCTCGGGCGTGGCGTGGGCACGCTGCTTCGCGTACCGGACGAGCGCGCGTCCGGAGGCGTACTGCTCCCAGCAGCCCTGGCTGCCGCAGCCGCACAGCAGGCCGTCGGGGACGACCCGGATGTGGCCGAACTCGGCCGCCACGCCGAAGCGTCCGCGGCGGAGCTTGTTGCCGATGATGATGCCGCCGCCGAGGCCGGTGCCGAGCGTGATGCAGATGACGTCCTCGTGGCCCTGCCCCGCGCCGAACTTGTACTCGCCCCAGGCCGCCGCGTTCGCGTCGTTCTCGACGACGACCGGCAGGCCGACCCGCTGCTCGACCTTGTCCTTCAGCGGCTCGTGCCGCCAGTCGATGTTCGGCGCGAAGAGGACGGTGGCGCGCTTGTCGTCGACGTAGCCCGCGGCACCGATGCCGACAGCCTCGATCTGATGGCCCTTGCCGGCCTCGGACACGGCGGCGCAGATCGCGTCGACGATGCCTTCGGGGGTCGGCGGGGTGGGCACCTTGTGCGTGTCGAGGATGTTGCCCTCCTCGTCGACCACGCCGGCCGCGATCTTCGTGCCGCCGATGTCGACGCCGATGGTGAGTCCCATGTGTCCCTCAGTTTTCGGTCGAGCCCCGCTAACGCCAACCGTACCCGAGGGGGGCCACCGTCCTGATCAGTCCAGGTCGATGTGCTGCCCGGTTCCGGGCCCGTCGTCGTCCTTCTTGGGGTCCTCGGGCCGGTCCGGCCGGGATTCCTTGCGCGGGTCGCCCGGCTCGTCGCGGGTCCAGCGCGTCTCGTGGCCCTCGACCGCCGAGCGGTAGGCGGCCAGCAGCTCGTTGCCGGCGGCGGCGAGGTGGTCGAAGACCTGAGGGTTGCGCTCGATGACGGGCTCGACGGCCGCCTTCGCCTGGTTGACGAGCTGCTGCACGGTGCCCTGGGCGGCCATGCCCATCAGCGGGTTCCGCATCGAGGAGACCTTGTCGGCGACGGCGTCGAAGAGCTTGCGGAACTCCTCGGCGGCCGAGCCGGGCTCCGCACCGGCGTTCGCGCGGCGGCGGGCCTTCTCGGCCTCCAGGTCCTCGGCGCACGCCTTGGCCCAGGCATCCGAATCGCTCATGGCGTACTCCTTACGGCTTATACCGTCGACGGTACACGCCCTCAGGGGTTCCGCGGCCAGAGACCGGCGTCGGGGGTGAACCTGACCCGGAGGTCGCCGTCGACCAGTGCGGCGCCCGCGACGGTGCAGCGTCGCAGGGCGGGCGGGAGCGGGACGGTGCGGCGGAACGGGCCGACGGCGAGGAGGAGTTCGTCCCCGCGGCGGACGAGGGAGAGCTCGCCCTTGACGGCGCCGGGCAGGGGGATGTGCCAGACGAGGATGCCGTCGTCGTCCCTGCGGTCCTCGACGGTCCACTCGGGGGCGGGTGCGGGTCGGGCGTCGACCGCGAGCAGGGCGAGGTCCTCGGGGCCGCGCAGGTCCCGGCCGAGGTGCGGCAGGGCGTGGACGGTCCCGTCATGGGCGGTACGGAGCCGGGCGAGGTGCTCGTGCTGCTGGGCGGTCAGCCCGGCGAGCCAGGGGTCGGGCGAGTCGGCCGGGAGCAGCTTGTTGGCGACCACGGTGTCGAGGGCGAGACGGTGGAGCGCGAGGCCGAGGCGGGCGGTGCGCAGGGCGTCGCCGGCGGCGGGTCCGGGCTCGACGACGAGGCGGACGGTGGTGGTGGGGTCGTCGACGACGGCCTGGACGGCGGCGAGCTCGGCCTCCCAGCGGGCGGTCGTCCCGTAGAGCCACTGCGCGGGCATGGGGACGCCGGCGAGCTGGGCCAGCATCGGGCGCAGGGCCCGGGCGGCCTGTCGCTCGGGCGGCAGAAGGCGACGGAGGTAGCGGCGCAGCTGCTCGGGCAGGGCGAGGAGGGCGAGGGCGTCGAGCAGCGGGGGCAGATCGACGACGACGAGGTCCCAGTCACCGGCTGCGGCGTCGCGCAGGGCGCGGAGCAGGGCGAACTGGTGGCTGCCGGGAAGTTCGGTGAGCTCGGCGTCCTCGAACGGGGCCGCGCCGAGGAGGTCGAAGGCGGCGCCGGACCGTGCCTGCAGGGCGAGGAACTCCCGGCGGAAGTCGGCGGCCGGGGCGGGGCGGAGAAGGTCCACGCCGGGCGTCTCGTCGGCCTCGCCGGACACCAGGAGGACCCGCCGGCCGGCCTGTGCCTCGGCGAGGGCGGTGGCGGAGGCGACGGTGGTACGACCGGCGCCGCCGGTCCCGGTGACGAGCAAGATCCCCATACGGCGGAACGTTACCGCCCCGCGCCGCGACGCCTCCCCCGGGTTGCGGGCGGGCGTTCCGCGGGGCGGTGCCCGCGACGCGGTGGGGCGGGCACCGCCCGGGGGCGGCTACGCGCCCGACTCCACCCGCTTCTTCAGGCCCGCCAGCGCGCGGTCGATGATGACCTTCTCCGCCTTGCGCTTGATCATGCCCAGCATCGGGATCTTGACGTCCACCGTCAGCTGGTACGTCACCTCGGTGCGCGTCCCGCCGCCCGCCGGGGTCAGGCGGTACGAGCCGTCCAGGGAGCGGAGCATCTGGGACTTGACCAGCGTCCACGAGACCTCGTTGTCGCCGGTCCAGGTGTACGCCAGCGTGTGGTCGTCCTTGATCGCGCCCGCGTCGAGCAGCAGCCGCACCTTCTCGGCGCGGCCGGCCTCGTCCTTCTCCAGGACCTCGGCCTCCTTCACCTCGCCCGTCCACTCGGGGTAGCGGGCGAAGTCGGCGATCACGCCCATGACGTCGGCCGGCGCTGCCTCGATGGTGATGCTCGAGCTGGTGTGTTCGGCCATCGCTGTGGCTCCTCCACTGTGCGGTCCGGCGGAAGTCGAAAGGCACGAACCGTGCCGACCGAAGGCTATCGCGCCGTCACCGAAGGCCCGTCACCACTCCAGCGTCCACGGCCTCCCCGTCGACGCGAAGTGCCCGACGTTCACGCACTCCGTCCGTCCGACCCGCATCCGCCGCACCAGCGGCTGGTGGACGTGGCCGAAGAGGGCGTACCGCGGCCGGGTGCGCCGGATGGCGTCGAGCAGGGCGCGGCTGCCGCGTTCGAAGCGGCGCGGGACCGTGTCGTAGGTCAGCTCCGGGACGTCCGGCGGAATGTGACTGCACAGCACGTCGACCTCACCGAGAGCCTCCACCTTCGCCGCGTACTCCTCGTCGGAGATCTCGTACGGCGTCCGCATCGCGGTGCGCAGCCCGCCGCCGACGAAGCCGAAGACCAGTCCGTCGAGCTCGATCCGCTCGCCGTCGAGGACGGTCGTCCCCGGCCGGGCGTACTCGCTCCACAGCCCCGGGATGTCGACGTTTCCGTAGGTCGCGTAGGTGGGGGTCGGGAAGGCCGCGAACAGCTCCGCGTACTGGCGTCGCACCGCGGACTCGATCGCCGTGTCCCGGTCGACGGCGAGTTCGGACCAGAGGCGTCGCCCCAGGTCACGGGCCTCGTCGAAGCGGCGCGCGGTGCGCAGCTCCACGATCAGGTCGGCGTTCTCGACGCCGAAGAGGTCGGGGAAGATGCCGCGGCTGTGGTCGGCGTAGTCGAGGAAGAGCACCAGGTCGCCGAGGCAGACGAGGGCGTCCGCGCCCTCCCCCGCCTTGGCGAGGGCACCCGCGTTCCCGTGCACGTCACTGACCACGTTGATCCTCATGCGGTTCAGCGTAGGGCGTCGGACCTGCGGTTACTTCCGAGTCCGGAAAGCTGTGGATTACTGTGCGCGAAGCACGGCCACTACTGTGTGATGCACCGAACATCTGGCCAGACCCCCCTATCGGGAACCGAGTACTGATGGGTAACGTCCGGGCAGTCCAGTTGTGCTCACCCCACTGAGCACCTGCCCGATCTTGGACCGCACCGGTGCATTCACACAGAGCCGTGGCGCCGGCGCCCGATGAGGAGCAGCAGTCTTGCGCGAGTTCAGCCTTCCGGCCCTGTACGAGGTCCCCACGGACGGCAATCTGACGGATCTCATCCGTCGCAACGCGTCTCAGCACCCTGACACCGCCGTCATGGGACGCAAGGTGGCCGGCGTCTGGACGGACGTCACCGCCAAGCAGTTCCTCGCCGAGGTCCGCGGGGCGGCGAAGGGTCTGATCGCCGCCGGCGTGGAGCCGGGCGACCGGGTGGCGCTCCTTTCCAGAACGCGGTACGAGTGGGTGCTCCTCGACTTCGCCATCTGGAGCGCGGGCGCCGTGACGGTGCCGGTGTACGAGACGAGTTCGCCCGAGCAGATCCAGTGGATCCTCGGCGACTCGGGCGCCTCGCTGGCCCTGGTCGAGTCCGCGGCCCACCAGGAATCGGTGGAGTCCGTACGGTCGAACCTGCCGGCCCTGAAGGGCGTCTGGCAGATCGAGTCCGACGCGGTCGCCCGGCTCACCGCCACCGGCGCGGACGTCTCCGACGAACTGCTCGACGAGCGGATGTCGTCGGCGCACGCGGACGACCCGGCGACGATCGTCTACACCTCGGGCACCACCGGCCGTCCCAAGGGCTGTGTGCTGACGCACCGTGCGTTCTTCGCGGAGTGCGGCAACGTGGTGGAGCGCCTGAAGCCGCTCTTCCGGACCGGCGAGTGCTCGGTCCTGCTCTTCCTGCCCGCCGCCCACGTCTTCGGGCGCCTGGTCGAGGTCGCCTCGGTGATGGCGCCGATCAAGCTGGGCTGCGTACCCGACATCAAGAACCTGACGGACGAACTGGCCTCGTTCCGGCCGACGCTGATCCTCGGTGTGCCGCGCGTCTTCGAGAAGGTCTACAACTCGGCGCGCGCGAAGGCGCAGGCCGACGGCAAGGGCAAGATCTTCGACAAGGCCGCGCACACGGCGATCGCGTACAGCCGGGCGATCGGCACGCCGCAGGGCCCGTCCCTCGGTCTGAAGCTGAAGCACAAGCTCTTCGACAAGCTGGTCTTCTCCAAGCTGCGGGCGGTGCTCGGCGGCCGCGGCGAGTACGCGATCTCGGGCGGCGCGCCGCTGGGCGAGCGTCTGGGCCACTTCTTCCGTGGCATCGGCTTCACGGTCCTGGAGGGCTACGGCCTGACGGAGTCCTGCGCCGCGACGGCGTTCAACCCGTGGGACCGGCAGAAGATCGGCACGGTCGGTCAGCCGCTGCCGGGCTCGGTGGTGCGGATCGCCGACGACGGCGAGGTGCTGCTGCACGGCGAGCACATCTTCACCGGCTACTGGAAGAACGAGGCCGCGACGGCGGAGGCGCTGGCCGACGGCTGGTTCCACACCGGTGACATCGGCACGCTCGACGAGGACGGCTACCTCGCGATCACCGGGCGGAAGAAGGAGATCCTGGTGACGGCGGGCGGCAAGAACGTCGCCCCGGCGGTCATCGAGGACCGGATCCGTGCGCACGCGCTGGTCGCGGAGTGCATGGTGGTCGGCGACGGGCGTCCGTTCGTGGGCGCGCTGGTCACCCTGGACGAGGAGTTCCTCGGCCGCTGGGCGAGCGAGAACGGCAAGCCGGCGGACTCGACGGCGGCGTCGCTGCGCGACGACGCGGAGCTGCTCGCGGAGATCCAGCGGGCCGTGGACGACGGCAACGCCGCCGTGTCCAAGGCCGAGTCGGTGCGGAAGTTCCGGATCCTGAACTCCCAGTTCACCGAGGAGGCGGGCCACATCACGCCGTCGCTGAAGCTGAAGCGCAACGTGGTGGCGAAGGACTTCGCGGACGAGATCGAAGCGATCTACCGCCCGTAGGAACGGGTGCCCGCATCACGACGGGCCCCGCGGAACGCCGACCGGC
>NZ_JBHTTQ010000190.1:0-6263 GCF_042794475.1 Streptomyces sp. NPDC056527 | reverse complement strand
CCCACCGGCGTCCGCGGTCCCCGGCACGGTTCCACGTCTGCGGGGGCAGGTCCCCACACACACTTCGTGGCCGCACCGCGCACACCCGGCGCAGGGCGGTTGGACAGGGAGAAACGACAAGGTGGCAGCACCGAAGAAGGGCCGACGGCCGGCGGGGGGCCAGAGCAGGCCGGGGCGTGCCCTGGCTCTGATCCTGATCGCCATGGTCGCGCTCACGGGCGGAATGTTCTGGTCTGGTCACACCACACCGCGTCTGGGCATCGACCTCGCGGGCGGTACGTCGATCACGCTGAAGGCGAAGGCCGAGCCCGGCCAGGAAGACGCCGTCAACGAGACCAACATGAACACCGCGGTCGGCATCATCGAGCGTCGTGTCAACGGTCTGGGTGTCTCCGAGGCAGAGGTCCAGACGCAGGGCAAAGAGAACATCATCGTGAACATCCCCCGGGGTGTGAACGAGAAGCAGGCCCGTGAGCAGGTCGGCACCACCGCCCAGCTCTACTTCCGGCCCGTTCTGACCTACGCCCCCTCTCAGCAGCCCGCGCCGGACGCGAGCTCCTCCGCGTCGCCGAAGCCCTCGGCCTCCGGGGCGACCGCCGACAGTGGCAAGAAGGACGAGAAGTCCGCCACCCCGTCGTCGAGCGCCTCCACCCAGGGCCGCGCGGTCTCCGAGGCCCTGAAGGCCCCGAGCCCGACGCCCACGGCGAGCGGTTCCGCCACCCCGAAGAGCTCGGACAGCCCCAAGCCCTCGGCCACGCCGAGCGCCGACCCCGCGGCCTCCGCCCTGGAGCAGAAGTTCGCGGCCCTGAACTGCCTCGACCCGAAGCAGCGTGCCGCCGCCGGCCAGGGCGTCAAGCCCGCGGACTCCACCGTCGCCTGTGGCAAGAACGCCATCGGCCAGTGGGAGAAGTACCTCCTCGGCCCGGCCGAGGTGGACGGCAAGGACGTCGACAACGCCAAGGGCGTCCTCGACCAGCAGCGCGGCATGTGGATCGTGAACATGGAGTTCACGGAAGCGGGCGCCAAGAAGTTCTCGCAGATCACCGGCAAGCTGTCGCAGCAGCAGGAGCCGCAGAACCAGTTCGCGATCGTGCTGGACGGCGAGGTCGTCTCGGCCCCGTCGGTGCGCACCACGCTGAGCGCCAACGCGGAGATCTCCGGCAGCTTCACCCAGCAGTCGGCCCAGGACCTCGGCAACATCCTGTCGTACGGTGCCCTGCCGCTCTCCTTCGACACCCAGAGCGTCGACACCGTCACCGCCGCCCTCGGCGGCGAGCAGCTCGAGGCGGGCCTGATCGCCGGTGCGATCGGTCTGGCCCTGGTCGTCCTCTACCTGGTGATCTACTACCGCGGCCTGTCCTTCGTGGCGCTGCTCAGCCTCCTGGCCTCGGCGATCCTCACGTACGTGATCATGGCTCTGCTCGGCCCGACCATCGGCTTCGCGCTGAACCTGCCGGCCGTCTGTGGTGCCATCGTCGCCATCGGTATCACCGCCGACTCGTTCATCGTCTACTTCGAACGCATCCGCGACGAGATCCGCGAGGGGCGCACGCTCCGCCCGGCCGTCGAGCGCGCCTGGCCCCGTGCCCGTCGCACGATCCTCGTCTCCGACTTCGTGTCGTTCCTCGCCGCAGCCGTGCTCTTCCTCGTCACGGTCGGCAAGGTCCAGGGCTTCGCGTTCACGCTCGGCCTGACCACCCTGCTCGACGTGGTCGTGGTGTTCCTCTTCACCAAGCCGCTGATGACGCTGCTCGCGCGGACCAAGTTCTACGGCGAGGGTCACGCCTGGTCCGGACTGGACCCGAAGCGTCTCGGCGCCAAGCCGCCGCTGCGCCGCTCCCGCCGTGTCTCCGCCCCCGTCGACCCGAAGGAGGCGTGAGATGGCGAAGAAGCGCGACAGTCTCGGCGCCCGGCTCAACCGCGGTGAGGTCGCCTACGACTTCATCGGGAACCGCAAGCTCTGGTACGGCCTGTCCATCCTGATCACCATCACGGCGATCGTGGCCCTGGCCGTCCGCGGTCTGAACATGGGCATCGAGTTCCAGGGCGGTGCCGTCTTCACCACCCCGAAGTCCGAGGTCTCGGTCTCCCAGGCGCAGGAGTACGCGGAAGAGGCCTCCGGCCACGACGCGCTCGTCCAGAAGCTCGGCAGCGGGGCGCTGCGCATCCAGGTCGGCGGTCTCGACACCGAGAAGTCCGACCAGGTCCGCGCGGAGCTGGCGAAGGACCTCAACGTCGCCGAGGACAAGATCGCGGCGGAGCTGGTCGGCCCCAGCTGGGGTGAACAGATCGCCACCAAGGCATGGACCGGTCTCGGGATCTTCATGATCCTGGTGGTGATCTATCTGGCCATCGCCTTCGAGTGGAGAATGGCGGTAGCGGCGCTCATCGCCCTGATCCACGACCTGACCATCACCGTCGGCATCTACTCGCTCGTCGGGTTCGAGGTCACGGTCGGAACGGTCATCGGTCTGCTGACGATCCTCGGCTACTCGCTGTACGACACGGTCGTCGTCTTCGACTCCCTCAAGGAGGGAACGAAGGACATCACCAAGCAGACCCGCTACACGTACAGCGATCTGGCCAACCGTTCGATCAACGGCACCCTGATCCGTTCGATCAACACCACCGTCGTGGCGCTGCTGCCCGTCGCCGGTCTGCTCTTCATCGGCGGCGGTGTCCTCGGCGCCGGCATGTTGAACGACATCTCGCTGTCGCTGTTCGTCGGCCTCGCCGCCGGCGCGTACTCCTCGATCTTCATCGCCACCCCGCTCGTCGCCGACCTCAAGGAGCGCGAGCCGGCGATCAAGGCGCTCAGGAAGCGGGTGCTCGCCAAGCGGGCCGCCGCGGCCGCCAAGGGCGAGCCCCTGGACGGCCCCGACGCCGAGGACTACGACTACGAGGACGAGGACCGTACCGCCGTCGTCGGCCAGCGCGGCCGCCGCGGCAGGTCGTCGGAGCGCCACTGATGACCGACGCGACGCAGGGCACCGCGGATCTGCTGCTCAGCCGGATCCGCGACGTCCCCGACTACCCGAAGCCGGGCGTGCTGTTCAAGGACATCACCCCGCTGCTCGCGGACCCGGAGGCGTTCACCGCCCTGACCGACACCCTCGCCGCGCTGTGCACCACGCACGGGGCGACGAAGGTCGTAGGCCTGGAGGCGCGCGGCTTCATCCTCGCCGCCCCCGTGGCGGTCCGCGCGGGCCTGGGCTTCATCCCGGTCCGCAAGGCCGGCAAGCTGCCCGGTGCGACGCTGAGGCAGGCGTACGAGCTGGAGTACGGCACCGCCGAGATCGAGGTGCACGCCGAGGACCTGGCCGCGGGCGACCGCGTCATGGTCATCGACGACGTCCTCGCCACCGGCGGCACCGCCGAGGCGTCGCTGGAGCTCATCCAGCGGGCAGGCGCCGAGGTCGCGGGTGTCGCGGTCCTCATGGAGCTCGGCTTCCTCGCCGGTCGGGCCCGCCTGGAGCTCGCGCTGCGCGGCGCCCCGCTGGAGGCACTGATCACGGTCTGACACCGCGCCGCGTGCGGTGAGAGGGCGCCCCGGGGAATCCCCGGGGCGCCCTCGCCGTTCTCCCGGTATGTCCCGGAACGGGACAGTTCCGGCGCGTGGTGCCCGTCTCACCCCCCGTACGCGTGAGCACGGCGGCCCCCGGATCGATACCATGGCCTTTCCGGGCCTGACCGGGGGACCCGGAACCTCCCCCAGACTCCGTCCGGGGGGACCCCAGAGGAGCGCTTTTGCCAGACGAGGCCCAGCCACTCTCCGCCGCGCAGCCCGACCCGCAGGCCGAGAAGGCCGCGGCGGAACCCGCGACGCCCCAGAATCGGCCCGCGGAGAGCAGGCCCACGCCCGTGGCCCCCGGCCCGGCACCGGCCTCCAAGCCCGCGCCCGCCCCCGTGGCCCGCTCCGGCGGCGGCTCGTCCAACCGTGTGCGCGCCCGCCTCGCCCGCCTCGGCGTCCAGCGTTCCTCCCCGTACAACCCGGTCCTCGAACCACTGCTGCGGATCGTCCGGTCCAACGACCCGAAGATCGAGACCGCGACGCTCCGCCAGGTCGAGCGCGCCTACCAGGTCGCCGAGCGCTGGCACCGCGGACAGAAGCGCAAGAGCGGCGACCCGTACATCACGCACCCGCTCGCCGTCACCACCATCCTCGCCGAGCTCGGCATGGACCCGGCCACGCTCATGGCCGGTCTGCTGCACGACACCGTCGAGGACACTGAGTACGGCCTGGACACCCTGCGCCGCGACTTCGGCGACCAGGTCGCCCTGCTCGTCGACGGCGTCACCAAGCTCGACAAGGTCAAGTTCGGCGAGGCCGCGCAGGCCGAGACCGTCCGCAAGATGGTCGTCGCCATGGCCAAGGACCCTCGCGTCCTGGTCATCAAACTCGCCGACCGCCTGCACAACATGCGCACCATGCGCTATCTCAAGCGGGAGAAGCAGGAGAAGAAGGCCCGCGAGACCCTCGAGATCTACGCGCCCCTGGCCCACCGCCTGGGCATGAACACCATCAAGTGGGAGCTGGAGGACCTCGCCTTCGCGATCCTCTACCCCAAGATGTACGACGAGATCGTCCGGCTCGTCGCCGAGCGCGCGCCCAAGCGCGACGAGTACCTCGCCATAGTGACCGACGAGGTCCAGTCCGATCTGCGCGCCGCCCGCATCAAGGCCACCGTCACCGGCAGGCCCAAGCACTACTACAGCGTCTACCAGAAGATGATCGTCCGCGGCCGTGACTTCGCGGAGATCTACGACCTGGTCGGCATCCGCGTCCTCGTGGACACCGTCCGCGACTGCTACGCGGCGCTCGGCACCGTCCACGCGCGATGGAACCCGGTCCCCGGCCGGTTCAAGGACTACATCGCGATGCCGAAGTTCAACATGTACCAGTCGCTGCACACGACGGTCATCGGACCCAACGGCAAGCCCGTCGAGCTGCAGATCCGTACGTTCGACATGCACCGCCGGGCCGAGTACGGCATCGCCGCGCACTGGAAGTACAAGCAGGAGGCCGTCGCCGGCGCCTCCAAGGTGCGGACCGACGTGCCGAAGAACACCGGCAAGGACGACCACCTCAACGACATGGCGTGGCTGCGCCAGCTGCTCGACTGGCAGAAGGAGACCGAGGACCCGGGCGAGTTCCTGGAGTCGCTGCGCTTCGACCTGTCGCGCAACGAGGTCTTCGTCTTCACCCCCAAGGGCGACGTCATAGCGCTGCCCGCCGGCGCCACCCCCGTCGACTTCTCCTACGCCGTCCACACCGAGGTCGGCCACCGCACGATAGGCGCGCGGGTCAACGGGCGGCTCGTCCCGCTCGAATCGACCCTCGACAACGGCGACCTCGTCGAGGTCTTCACCTCCAAGGCCGCCGGCGCCGGGCCGTCCCGCGACTGGCTGGGCTTCGTCAAGTCCCCCCGGGCCCGCAACAAGATCCGCGCGTGGTTCTCCAAGGAGCGGCGCGAGGAGGCGATCGAGCAGGGCAAGGACGCCATCGCGCGGGCCATGCGCAAGCAGAACCTGCCGATCCAGCGCATCCTGACCGGCGACTCGCTCGTCACGCTCGCCCACGAGATGCGCTACAGCGACATCTCCTCGCTGTACGCGGCGATCGGCGAGGGCCATGTCACGGCCCAGTCCATCGTGCAGAAGCTGGTGCAGGCACTCGGCGGCGAGGAAGCGGCCAACGAGGACCTCGTCGAGACCGCCCCGCCCACGCGCGGCCGCGCCAAGCGCCGCTCCAGCGCCGACCCCGGTGTCGTCGTCAAGGGCGTCGAGGACGTCTGGGTCAAGCTGGCCCGCTGCTGTACTCCCGTACCGGGCGACCCGATCATCGGCTTCGTCACCCGCGGCAGCGGCGTATCGGTTCACCGCAGCGACTGCGTCAACGTCGAGTCGCTCTCCCGTGAGCCCGAGCGCATCCTCGAGGTCGAGTGGGCGCCCACCCAGTCCTCGGTCTTCCTCGTCGCCATCCAGGTCGAGGCCCTCGACCGCTCCCGGCTGCTGTCGGACGTCACCCGGGTCCTGTCGGACCAGCACGTCAACATCCTGTCGGCGGCGGTCCAGACCTCCCGCGACCGGGTGGCCACCTCGCGCTTCACCTTCGAGATGGGCGACCCGAAGCACCTGGGACACGTCCTGAAGGCCGTCCGGGGCGTGGAGGGCGTCTACGACGTCTACCGCGTCACCTCGGCCCGCAGGCCGTAACGCCGGACGCACGAGACACGGGAAGGGCCCCGGTACCTGTCACAGGT
>NZ_JBHTTQ010000189.1:0-6287 GCF_042794475.1 Streptomyces sp. NPDC056527 | reverse complement strand
CCCTCGCCTGGGGACTCTGGGACGAGCGCAGCTCGTTGACGGAGAAGCTCGGGGAGGCCGACCTGGCCCGGATGGCCCGGGACGGCATCCTGCCGATGCCGCCGGCCGAGGCCCTGCGGATGCTCGACACCGCCCTCGGGTCGGACGAGGCGCTGCTCTACCCGGCGCGGCTTGACCTCTCCGCCCTGCGGACCCTCGCGGCTTCGGGGACGGGCCCCGAGCCGCTGCTCGGTCTGGTTCGCGGCGGGGCCGTGCGGCGGACCGCGGCGGCGGGCACGGGGGGCCGGCCGGGCGCCGGGGCCGTCCCGCTCGCGGACCGGCTCGCGGCGACCCCGGCGGAGAACCGCGAGGGCCTTCTCCTCGGCCTGGTGCGGGAGCATGTCGCGGCGGTGCTCGGCCACGGCTCGCCGGACCGGATCGATGCCGAACGCGGGCTTCTGGACCTCGGGTTCGACTCGCTGACCGCCGTCGAGTTCCGCAACCGGCTCAACGCCGTCACCGCGCTGCGGCTGCCGACGACGGTCGTCTTCGACCATCCGACCCCGGCGGCGCTCGCCCGGCACCTGCTCGCCGAGCTGGCCCCGGCGACCGGTCCCGCCGACCCGGCGGGGCCGCTGGAGGCGATCGAACGGCTCGACGCGCTGCTCAGGCAGCACTCGGCCGGCGCCGCGGCGGCGGGCGCGGCGGAGGCGGCGGAGATCACCCAGCGGCTGCAGCACGTGCTGCAGAGCTGGCACAGCCTCACCGCGTCCCTCGGGGAGGTCGACGACGGCGGCCTCGACTCCGCGACGGACGACGAGCTCTTCGACGCCCTCGACAAGGAGCTCGGCCTGTCCTGACCCCCGTCCCGGCGGCCTCCGCCGGTCCCGTACACCCGTCATCACCAGCAGTGAAGGTTGAGCTCCCGTGGCGAACAACGAAGACAGGCTCCGCGACTACCTCAAGCGGGCGACCACCGATCTGAGGCAGGCCAGGCGCCGGATCTCGGAGATCGAGCAGGCGCAGCACGAACCGATCGCGATCATCGGCATGGCCTGCCGCTACCCGGGCGGGGTCTCCTCCCCCGAGGACCTGTGGCGGCTGGTCAGCGAAGGCACCGACGCCATCGGGCCGTTCCCCGGGGACCGGGGCTGGGACGAGGACCTGTACGACCCCGACCCGGAGGCCGTCGGCAAGTCCACCACCGCGCACGGCGGCTTCCTCTACGACGCCGCGGAGGCCGACGCGGCCTTCTTCGGGCTGAGCCCGCGCGAGGCCATGGCCACCGACCCTCAGCAGCGGCTGCTGCTCGAAACGGCCTGGGAGGCGTTCGAGCGGGCGGGCATCGACCCGACGTCGCTGCGCGGCAGCGACACCGGCGTCTTCGCGGGGGTGATGTACAACGACTACGCCTCGCGGCTGCAGCCCGCGCCGGAGGAGTACGAGGGCTATCTGGCCAGCGGCAGCCTCGGCAGCGTGGCGTCGGGCCGACTGGCCTATGTCTACGGCCTGGAGGGTCCCGCGGTCTCCGTGGACACCGCCTGCTCCTCCTCGCTGGTCGCCCTGCACCTGGCGGCGCAGTCGCTGCGGCAGGGCGAGTGCTCGCTGGCGCTGGCCGGCGGCGCGACGGTGATGTCGACGCCCAACACCTTCGTGGAGTTCAGCCGGCAGCGCGGTCTCGCGGCCGACGGACGCTGCAAGGCGTTCGCCGACGGCGCCGACGGGACCGGCTGGAGCGAGGGCGTGGGCCTGCTGCTCGTGGAGCGGCTGTCGGACGCGGTGCGCAACGGGCACCCGGTCCTCGCGGTCGTGCGGGGCACGGCCACCAACCAGGACGGCGCGAGCGGTCGGCTGACGGCGCCGAACGGGCCGGCGCAGGAGCGGGTCATCCGGCAGGCGCTCGCCAACGCGCGACTGACGGCCGATCAGATCGACGCGGTCGAGGCGCACGGCACGGGCACGACCCTGGGCGACCCGATCGAGGCACAGGCCCTGATCAACACCTACGGCCGTGAGCACGACGCCGAACGCCCGCTCTGGCTGGGCTCGCTGAAGTCCAACATCGGTCACACCCAGGCCGCGGCGGGTGTCGGCGGCGTCATCAAGATGGTGATGGCGATGCGGCACGGAACGCTGCCGCGCACGCTCCACGTCGACCGGCCCACGGACCACGTCGACTGGTCGGACGGTACGGTCCGGCTGCTGACCGAGGAGCGGCCGTGGAGCGCCGCAGGCGAACTGCCGCTGCGTGCCGCCGTGTCGTCGTTCGGGATCAGCGGCACCAACGCGCACGTCATCGTCGAGCAGGCGGTGGAACAGCCCGCCACTCGGCCGGACGATCAGCCCGCCGAGGAGCCGGACGACCAGTCTCCGCGGGCGGACGCCTCGCTCGAGGACGAGGCCGAACCCGCGGTACTGCCCTGGCTGTTGTCGGCCAAGAGCGACGAGGCGCTGCGCGAGCAGGCGCGGCAGCTCCACACGTACGCCGCCGAGCACCCGGCGACGCCCGTCCAGGACGTGGCCGCCTCACTCGCCGCCCGTACCCGCTTCGACCACCGGGCCGTCGTCGACACCACCGACCGCGCCACGCTCCTCACCGGCCTCGCGGCACTCGCCGAAGGCGCCGACGTTCCCGGCGTGACCACGGGCACCGTGACCCCCGGCAAGACGGCCTTCCTCTTCACCGGCCAGGGCAGCCAGCGACTCGGCATGGGCCGCGAACTCTACGAGACCCACCCGGTGTTCGCCGCCGCGTTCTGCGAGGTGTGCGACCGCTTCGACGCGATCCTCGACCGGCCGCTGCACGAGGTCATGTGGGGGCAGGACGCGGAGCTCCTGAACCGGACCGAGTACACGCAGGCGGCGCTGTTCACGCTGCAGACCGCGCTGTACCGGACGCTGGAGCACGACGGCCTCACCCCCGACGTGCTGATCGGCCACTCGATCGGCGAGATCGCCGCCGCGCATGTCGCGGGGGTTCTCTCGCTGCCGGACGCGGTCTCGCTCGTCGCCGCCCGGGGCCGGCTCATGCAGTCCGCCCGCTCCGACGGCGCCATGATCGCGCTGCGCGCCTCGGAGGAGGAGGTGCGGGCGGTGCTCGGCTCCGTCGGCGACGATCTGGACCTCGCCGCCGTCAACGGGCCCGAGGCCACGGTGATCTCGGGCGCGCCGGATGCCGCCGAGGCCGTGGCGCAGCACTTCGCCGCGCAGGGCCGCAAGAGCACGCGTCTGACCGTCAGCCACGCCTTCCACTCGGCCCACATGGACGGCGTCCTCGACGACTTCCGCCAGGCCATCACCGGCCTGACCTTCCACACCCCGAAGATCCCCGTCATCTCCAACGTCACCGGACTCCCCGCCACCGGCGACGACCTCGTCACCCCCGCCTACTGGGCCGAACACATCCGCCGAGCCGTCCGCTTCCACCCCGGCATCCAACACCTCGAAACCGACGGCACCACCCGATACCTCGAACTCGGCCCCGACGCCACCCTCACCGCCCTGGCGCAGGACACCCTCACCGCGCCCGCGACCCTGGCGCCCACGCTCCGCAAGAAGGCCCCGGAGGTGGCGTCGTTCAACGCCGCGCTGGCCCGCCTGCACACGGGCGGCCACAGCCCGGCCGCGTGGCTCCCGGACCGTACGTCCGTTCCGCCGGAGGGGCTCCCCACCTACCCGTTCCAGCGGGAGCGCTTCTGGCTCTCCCCCGGCGCCACGACGACGGATGTCGCCGCCGCGGGCCTCGTCTCCTCCGAGCATCCGCTCCTGGGCGCGCTTGTGACCCTCGCCGACACCGACCAGCTGGTCCTCACCGGCCGGATCTCGCTGCGCACGCACCCGTGGCTCGCCGACCACACCATGGGCGGCTCCACTCTGCTCCCGGGCACGGCCTTCATCGACCTCGCCCTGCACGCCGCGAGCCACACCGACACCCCTACCGTCGAGGAACTCACCCTCGAAGCCCCGCTGGTGCTGCGCCCCGACGACGCGGTGACCCTGCATGTGACGGTCGGTCCCGCGGCCGCCGACGGCAGCCGGTCGCTGACCGTCCACTCGCGCACGGACGACTCGGGGTCCTGGACCCGGCATGCCTCCGGCACCCTGACGGACACCGGCCCGGCCCCCGAGGCGCTCACCTGGCCCCCGCCCGGCGAGAAGATCGACCTGACCGGTCTGTACGAGCGTCTCGACGCCCACGGCTACAGCTACGGCCCCGCATTCCAGGGCCTCACCGCCCTCTGGCGCGACGGCCACGACCTCTTCGCAGAGATCACCCTCCCCGAAGGCATCGACACCACCGGCCACACCCTCCACCCCGCACTCCTCGACGCCACACTCCACCCGTGGGCGCGGGAGGTCATGGGCGAGGACGCCGAGAGCGTCCTGCTGCCGTTCAACTGGCAGGGGGTGGCACTGCACGCCGTGGAGGCGACCCGGGTCCGGGTCGGACTGACCCGTGCGGGCGAGGACACCATGCGGCTGCGGATCACCGACCCGACGGGCGCTCCGGTCGCCACGGTGGAGGCGCTCACCGCTCGGGCCGGCGCCCTCGCCGACCTGACGGCCGCCGCCGACGAGGGCGCGGGGGCCCGTACCCCGCTCCATCTGCTCGACTGGAAGCCGCTGCCGGTCTCCGACGCCCCGGCGGAGGTCCCGGGCGGTGTCGTGGTCCTCGGCGCGGACCCGTTGGGGCTGGCGGCCGCGCTCGGCGCGGAGATCCACACCGACCCCGCCGCGCTGCACGCCGCCGTCGCGGCCGGCGCCGAGGCTCCCGGAATCGTGCTCGCCACCTTCGTCGACGACGCGGTGGACGAGCACGACGCCTCCGCGGCCGACGACCTGCCGGACCGGCTGCACGCGGTGACCGTCCGGGCCCTGGAGCTGACGCAGCGCTGGCTGGAGCTGGAGTGGCCGGCCGGCGCCACGGTCGAGCCCCGGCTGGTCGCTGTCACCCGAGGGGCGGTGGCCGCCCGGCCCGGCCCCGAGATCCGGGATCTGGCCGCGTCCGCCGTCTGGGGCCTGCTGCGCTCCGCCCGGACCGAACACCAGGACCGGTTCGCCCTGTTGGACGTCGACGGCGCGTTCCAGGAGCGTACGGAAGGGCTCGCCACGGCCCTGTCGACGCTGCTCGCCGGGGACGAGCACCAGCTCGCGGTCCGGGACGGCGGGGTCTACGCGCCCCGGCTGGTGCGGGCCGACGCGGCGCCCGAGGTCCTGGTGCCGCCGAAGGACACCCCGCACTGGCGGCTGGACGTGCACAGTTCCGGCACCCTGGGCAATCTGGCGCTGCTGCCCGCGCCCGAGGCGGGTGCGCCGCTGGGCCGGGGGGAGGTGCGGGTCTCCGTGCGGGCCGCGGGGCTGAACTTCCGTGACGTCCTTGTGGGTCTCGGCATGTACCCGGGCGACGAGGCGCGGATCGGTGGCGAGGCGGCCGGTGTCGTCCTGGAGACCGGACCCGGGGTGACCTCGGTGGCGGTCGGCGACCGGGTGATGGGGCTGTTCCCGCTGGGTGCGATCGGACCGGTCGCGGTGACGGACCACCGGTGGGTGACCCGGATGCCGCAGGGCTGGACGTTCACCGACGCGGCCGTCCTCCCGGTCGTCTTCCTCACGGCGTACTACGGCCTGGAGGACCTCGCCAAGGTGCGCCGGGGAGAGTCGCTGCTCGTGCATGCCGCGACCGGCGGTGTGGGCATGGCCGCGCTTCAGCTGGCGCACCACTGGGGCCTCGAGGTGTACGGCACCGCGAGCCGGCCGAAGTGGGACGTGCTGCGGTCGCTGGGCGTCGACGAGGCCCGGATCGCCTCGACCCGCACGCTCGACTTCGAGGAGCAGTATCGCGAGGCGACCGGCGGCCGGGGCTTCGACGTGGTCCTGAACTCGCTGGCCCAGGAGTTCGTGGACGCGTCACTGCGGCTGCTGGCGCCGGGCGGCCGCTTCCTGGAGATGGGCAAGACCGACATCCGGGACGCCGCCGAGGTCCAGGAGCGGTACGCGGGCGTGACGTACACCGCGTACGACCTGATGCGGGTGGAACCCGAGCGGGTCCAGGAGATGCTGGTCGAGCTGGTGCGGCTCTTCGAGTCGGGTGCTCTGCGCCGGCTGCCGGTGACCGCGTGGGACGTGAGTCACGCACCGGAGGCGCTGCGGTACCTGAGCCAGGCCCGGCACACGGGCAAGGCGGTGCTGACGCTGCCCGCGCCGCCCGACCCCGAGGGGACGGTGTTGATCACCGGTGGCACCGGCGCGCTCGGCAGCCTCCTCGCCCGCCACCTCGTCACCCACCACGGCGCACGCCACCTCATCCT
>NZ_JBHTTQ010000188.1:0-6445 GCF_042794475.1 Streptomyces sp. NPDC056527 | reverse complement strand
ACCGCGGCGGCGAACGGCGTGATCTTCGCCTCGGCCAGCGCACGGACCGTCTCCCGGAGCATGTCGTGCTCCTCGGACGGGCGATACAGGTCGAAATCAGCAGAACCCGCCATGCTCATTCACTCCTACGCTTGCTAACTACCGTTAAGTAACCCAAATGGTAGGGCGTCGCGGGGCACCGCACCAAGGCCCGAACCTGGCCGGAGCGGGGCCCGACTATGCTCGGGCAGGCATTCCGCCCGACGTCACTGGAGTCCTGTATGGCCCTCAAGATCACCGTGATCGGCACCGGCTACCTCGGCGCCACCCACGCAGCGGCCATGGCGGAACTCGGGTTCGAGGTGCTCGGCCTCGACGTCGTGCCCGAGAAGATCGAGCTCCTGGCCACCGGGCGCGTACCGATGTACGAGCCGGGCCTGGAGGAGCTGCTGGCCCGGCACGTCGCCGGCCTGGAGGGCTCGACGGGCCGACTGCGCTTCACCACCTCCTGGGAGGAGGTCGGCGCCTTCGGCGACGTCCACTTCGTCTGTGTGAACACTCCGCAGAAGCACGGCGAGTACGCGTGTGACATGAGCTACGTCGACGCCGCGTTCACCTCGCTCGCGGGCGTCGTCCAGGACGGCGCGCTCGTCGTCGGCAAGTCGACCGTGCCGGTCGGCTCGGCCGAGCGGCTCGCGGGGCTGCTGCCGGAGGGCGTCGAGCTGGCCTGGAACCCGGAGTTCCTCCGGGAGGGCTTCGCCGTCCAGGACACCCTGCACCCCGACCGGATCGTCGTCGGTGTGCGCGGCGAGCGGGCGGAGAAGCAGCTGCGCGAGGTGTACGCCGGGCCGATCGCGGACGGCTCGCCGTTCGTGGTGACGGACTTCCCGACCTCGGAGCTGGTGAAGACCGCCGCGAACTCCTTCCTCGCCACCAAGATCTCCTTCATCAACGCGATGGCCGAGGTCTGTGAGGCGGCCGGCGGTGACGTCGCCAAGCTGGCGGAGGCCATCGGCTACGACGAGCGGATCGGGTCCAAGTTCCTGCGGGCCGGGATCGGCTTCGGCGGCGGCTGCCTGCCGAAGGACATCCGCGCCTTCATGGCGCGGGCGGGCGAGCTGGGCGCGGACCAGGCGCTGACCTTCCTGCGCGAGATCGACTCGATCAACATGCGGCGGCGCGGCCAGATGGTCGAGATGGCCCGTGAGGCGCTCGGCGGCGGTTCGTTCCTGGGCAGGCGGGTCGCGGTGCTCGGCGCCACGTTCAAGCCGGACTCGGACGACGTCCGTGACTCGCCCGCGCTGAACGTGGCCGGACAGATCCACCTCCAGGGCGGACAGGTCACGGTCTACGACCCCAAGGGCATGGAGAACGCGCGCCGGCTCTTCCCGACGCTGGGGTACGCGGACACGGCCCTGGACGCCGTGCGCGGTGCGGACGTGGTGCTGCACCTGACGGAGTGGCGCGAGTTCCGCGACGAGCTCGACCCGGCGGAGCTGGGGGCGGTGGTGACCTCTCCGGTCATCCTGGACGGCCGCAACGCGCTGGACTCGACGCGCTGGCGCGAGGCGGGCTGGACGTACCGCGCGATGGGCCGCCCCCGCGCCTGAGAACGCGCCCCCGCCGCCCGCGGGCCCGAGACGACACGCGCCGGTGCCCCGCCTCCCCCGTCGACCGGGGGCGGCGGGGCACCGGCGTGTCAGGCCGCCCGGCGCAGACCCGCGGTGCGCGAGCGGAACTCGGTCTCGCGCAGCACCCTGGTCGCGTTGGTGTGCGCGAGGGCGACCAGGTCCGGCGCGTGCCAGCCGCGGCGGAGGAGCTCGGCGAAGAGCGGGGCGTAGCCGCTCGCCGGGTCCACGGTGTGGGAGATGCCGACGCAGTGCGGGCCGGCCGTCGCACGGAGACGGTCGAAGATGTCGGCGGTGGCCGACAGGTCCGCGGTCACCGGGACCATGCAGACCCCGCCGTTCTCGCCGAGCAGCACCAGGACGTCGTCCGGCAGCTGCTCCGGGTCCCCTCGGGTCAGCAGGACCGGCGCCCTGGTGAGCGCGAGGGTGCGGCGTACCGATTCCGGGTCGGCGCCTGAGAGGTCCACGGCGAGGCCCAGGCGGTTCATCTCCCGTACGGCCTCCTTGGCGAAGCCGTCGAAGCGGGGCAGGTTGACGGCCCTCACCCCGAGCGTCCGGTAGGCCCGCAGCGTGGCGATCGAGCCGCCGACCGCCGCCCAGCTCACCGGGCCGAGGAGCGCGGCGACGCGTCCGCAGTTGACGGCGTGGGCCATCTCCGCGGTGGTGTACGCGAGGCGCAGGTCCTCGGGGCAGGCGGCGACGAGCGCGCGGATCCCGTCGATCCGCCGCAGTGTGCCGAGCACGCCCTCGCCGGACTCGACGTGCAGGGACCAGAACTGGGCGCCGGTCTCCGGCGCCCGCACCGGTGGCAGGTCCTCCGGGTCGAAGACCCGTGGTGGCTCCGTGTGCCCCTCGACGACGGGCTGCGCCGCCAGGAGCGCCCGTGCTCGGGTCGACTCGTCGAGGGGCCGGGGTTGTTCGGGCAGGTCGGACTCTCCGGCGGAGCCGGTGGGAGCGACGGTGAAGGACTGGTGATCATCAAGATCTGCCATGGTGTGACTCCGAACTGAACGAGGCAGTACCGCCCACCGTGGCAGCCGCGCCCTCCCCCGGCGCGGCGGGATGCTCCGTACGGGTGACCCCTGCCCGGGACGCGCGAAGGCCCAGCCGAAGCGGGGCCTTGGCTGACACTCCGTCAGGATGCCGGGGAGTCGAGCGAGTCGAGCGTCGCGTTCGAGGGCGCCCGCGTCTCCCGGAGCTCACGCGAGACGGCCTCCGCGTCCCGCAGCGCGCGGACCGCGTTGGACCAGGTGAGCTTGGCGAGATCGGCGTGCGACCAGCCGCGGGTGAGTAGCTCCGCGATCAGGTTCGGATAGCCCGCGACGTCGTCGAGGCCGGCCGGGGTGAACGCCGTACCGTCGTAGTCGCCGCCGATGCCGATGTGGTCGATGCCGGCGACCTCGCGCATGTGGTCGAGGTGGTCGGCGACGGTCGCCGCGGTGGCGATCGGGCGCGGGTTCTCCGCCTCGAACGCACGGTGGATCTTCATCGCCGCCGGCGTCGTGTCGAGGTGGTGCAGTCCGTGCGCCCGCATGTTCTCGTCGGCGCGGGCCGTCCACTCCACCGCCGCGGGGAGGATGAACTTCGGCACGAACGTCGCCATCGCCACTCCCCCGTTGGCGGGCAGCTGCGCCAGCACGTCGTCGGGGATGTTCCTCGGGTGGTCGCAGACAGCGCGCGAGGAGGAGTGCGAGAAGATCACCGGCGCGACGGCGGTGGCCAGCGCGTCCCGCATCGTCGTCGCGGCGACGTGCGAGAGGTCGACGAGCATCCCGATCCGGTTCATCTCCCGGACGACCTCGTGGCCGAAGGGGGAGAGACCGCCGACGCCCGGATCGTCCGTCGCCGAGTCCGCCCACGCGGTGTTGTCGTTGTGGGTGAGCGTCATGTAGCGCACGCCCAGGGTGTGCAGCGCGCGCAGCGTGGCGAGGGAGTTGTTGACGGAGTGGCCGCCCTCGGCACCCTTCAGGGAGGCAATACGGCCCTCCTTGCGCGCCGACTCCATGTCGTCCGCGGTCAGGGCGGGGGCGAGGTCGGCGGCGTACCGGTCGAGCAGCTGGTCGACGATGTCGATCTGCTCCAGGGTGGCGCTGACCGCGTCGTCACCGGTCAGCTCGCACGACACGTACACCGACCAGAACTGGGCGCCGACCCCGCCGGCGCGCAGCCGGGCCAGGTCCGTGTGGAGCGCGCCGGTCTGGTCGGCCGCGATGTCGAGCCGGTCCAGGTCGTACGCCGCGTGCTTGCGCAGCGCCCACGGCAGGTCGTTGTGACCGTCGACGACGGGCGCGGAGGCCAGCAGCTCCAGCGCCTCCGCCAGCCGGTCGGACGCGCTCGCCGGGCGGCTCACTTGGCGAAGCCGAACGACTCCGAGCCCTCGACCTTGGCCCGCAGCCGCTTGCCCTTCTCGGTCGCCTGGTCGTTCAGCTCCTGCTGGAACTCCCGCATCCGGCCGAGCAGTTCGGCGTCGTGCGCGGCCAGGATCCGGGCCGCGAGCAGACCGGCGTTGCGCGCGCCGCCGACGGAGACCGTGGCCACCGGCACACCGGCCGGCATCTGCACGATGGAGAGGAGCGAGTCCATGCCGTCGAGGTACTTCAGCGGGACCGGCACGCCGATGACCGGGAGCGGGGTCACCGAGGCGAGCATCCCCGGGAGATGGGCGGCGCCGCCGGCGCCCGCGATGATCGCCTTCAGGCCGCGGTCGGCGGCCTCCTCGCCGTACGCGACCATCTCGCGCGGCATCCGGTGCGCGGAGACGACGTCGACCTCGTACGCGATCTCGAACTCGTCCAGGGCCTGCGCCGCGGCCTCCATGACGGGCCAGTCGGAGTCGGATCCCATGACGATGCCTACGACGGGGCTCACAGGGCTCATTCGGTGATCGTTCCTCGCAGATAGCCGGCGGCGTGACGGGCGCGCTCCAGCACCTCGTCCAGGTCGTCGCCGTAGGTGTTGACGTGCCCCACCTTGCGGCCGGGCTTCACGTCCTTGCCGTACATATGGATCTTGAGCTGCGGATCCCGGGCCATGCAGTGCAGATAGGCGTAGTACATGTCCGGGTAGTCCCCGCCCAGCACATTGCACATGACCGTCCACGTGGCGCGCGGGCGCGGATCGCCCAGCGGCAGGTCGAGGACGGCCCGGACGTGGTTGGCGAACTGCGAGGTGATCGCGCCGTCCTGGGTCCAGTGGCCCGAGTTGTGCGGACGCATGGCGAGTTCGTTGACGAGGATCCGCCCGTCGGTGGTCTCGAAGAGCTCCACGGCCAGATGGCCGACGACGTCGAGCTCCTTCGCGATCCGCAGCGCCAGCTCCTGCGCCTGGCCGGCCAGCTCGTGCGACAGGTTCGGCGCGGGCGCGATCACCGTGTCGCAGACGCCGTCGACCTGCTGGGACTCGACGACCGGGTAGGCGACGGCCTGACCGTGCGGGGAGCGGACGATGTTCGCGGCGAGCTCGCGCGCGAAGTCGACCTTCTCCTCGGCGAGCACCGCGACACCCGCGCGGAACGGGTCCAGCGCGTCGGCCTCGGTACGGACGAACCAGACGCCCTTGCCGTCGTAACCGCCGCTCACGGTCTTGAGGATGATCGGGAAGCCGCCCACCTCCGCCGCGAAGGCCGCCGCGTCCGCCGGATCGGCGACGATGCGGTGGCGGGGGCTCGGCACGCCGATCTCGTCGAGCTTGGCGCGCATCACCCCCTTGTCCTGGGCGTGCACCAGCGCGGCGAGTCCCGGGCGGACGACGATGCCGTCCTCCTCCAGGGCTCGCAGATGCTCCGCGGGGACGTGCTCGTGATCGAAGGTGATCACGTCACATCCGCGCGCGAAGTCACGCAGCGTAGCCAGGTCGCGATAGTCGCCGATGACGACCTCGCTCACCACCTGGGCCGCCGAGTCCTGCGGGGTGTCACTGAGCAGCTTGAACTTGATGCCGAGGGGGATACCCGCCTCGTGGGTCATACGGGCGAGCTGACCGCCACCGACCATGCCGACTACCGGGAACGTCACCCTCTTAGGGTATCCGCACCATGCGCGGACCCTCCCCCGCCTGTGCTTTACGACAGCCCACCGGGGTTTTTCCGTGGTTTGCAATGTCCCCGGGCAGGTGCCAGACGCTCTGGTTAGCATGGCTGGGACGACCAAACCGAACGGACGGGGCTGAGCAATCACCATGAGTGAACCCAGCGCACTGCGTGTGCGGCTTGATCGGCTCACGCGCGAGTTCGCGAAGTTCGGTGCCGTCGGTGGTGTCGGCCTCCTGGTGGACCTCGGGGTCTTCAACCTCGTTCGCCACCTCACGGAGGTCCCGGTCGTCCGGGCGAGCATCATCGCCACCGTCGTCGCGATCGGCTTCAACTACCTGGGCTTCCGGTACTTCACCTACCGGGACCGCGACAAGAGCAGCCGGACGAAGGAGCTGACGCTCTTCCTGCTGTTCAGCGTCGCCGGCCTGGTGATCCAGAACGGGATCCTGTACGCCGCGACGTACGGCTTCGGCTGGGACACCCCCCTCCAGAGCAACGTCTTCAAGTTCCTGGGGATCGGCGTCGCGACGCTGTTCCGCTTCTGGTCGTACCGGACCTGGGTGTTCCGCACGCTGCCGGCGCGGGAGGCGGTCCAGACCGCCGAATCGTTCCTGGAGCAGGCGCCGCAGCAGACGAGCAGGAAGCAGCCGGACCGGGTGCCGTAGAGCGCCCTCGGAGGTTCCCGGGAGCGCCCGGTCCGCTAGCGGACCCGGCGCGCCTGGGGGAGGGGGCCCGCGTCCACCCGGGCCCGGAAGGGGGCGCACAACGGCGGCGGCGGGGGGTTCAGCACGAGCCGGGCCCCGTCCGC
>NZ_JBHTTQ010000187.1:0-6554 GCF_042794475.1 Streptomyces sp. NPDC056527 | reverse complement strand
GCGTCACCGGACGGTGGCGCAGCCCGCCCGCATGCCCTCGGGGCTGTGCGAAGCGCCGAGACCGTCTCCCGGGCGACACCGTCGTACGACGGAAAAGGCGGCGCCCCCTGTGACAGGGGGGGCGCCGCCCTCGTATCAGTGGAAGAAGTGGCGCGTGCCCGTGAAGTACATGGTCACGCCCGCCTTCTTGGCGGCCTCGACGACCTGCTCGTCCCGCACCGATCCACCCGGCTGCACGACGGCCTTGACGCCCGCCGCCGTGAGGATCTCCAGGCCGTCCGGGAACGGGAAGAACGCGTCCGACGCGGCGTACGAGCCGCGCGCCCGCTCCTCGCCGGCGCGCTCGACCGCGAGCTTCGCGGAGTCGACGCGGTTGACCTGGCCCATGCCGACGCCGACCGAGGCGCCGTCCTTGGCGAGCAGGATCGCGTTGGACTTGACCGCGCGGCAGGCCTTCCAGGCGAAGGAGAGCTCGGCCAGCTCCTCGGCGGACAGGGCGTCGCCCGTCGCCAGGGTCCAGTTCGCCGGGTCGTCGCCCTCGGCCTGGAGACGGTCGGTGACCTGGAGGAGCGCGCCGCCGTCGATCGGCTTGACCTCGACCGGGTTGGCCGGGGCGCCCTCGGCCCGCAGGACGCGGATGTTCTTCTTCTTGGCGAGAACCTCGACCGCGCCGTCCTCGTAACCGGGGGCGACGACGACCTCGGTGAAGATCTCGGCGACCTGCTCGGCCATCGCGACGGAGACCGGACGGTTGACGGCGATCACGCCGCCGAACGCGGAGAGCGGGTCGCAGGCGTGCGCCTTGCGGTGCGCCTCGGCGACGTCCGCGCCGACGGCGATGCCGCACGGGTTGGCGTGCTTGATGATCGCGACACAGGGCTCGGTGTGGTCGTACGCGGCCCGGCGCGCGGCGTCGGTGTCCGTGTAGTTGTTGTACGACATCTCCTTGCCGTGCAGCTGCTCGGCGTCGGCCAGGCCGCCGGTGCCGTCGACGTAGAGCGCGGCGCCCTGGTGCGGGTTCTCGCCGTAGCGCAGCACGTTGGAGCGCTCGTAGGTGGCGCCCAGGAAGTCGGGGAAGCCCGAGTCGTCGGCGGCGGCGTAGTCGTCGGCGAACCAGGAGGCGACGGCCACGTCGTACGCGGCGGTGTGCTGGAAGGCCTCGGCCGCCAGGCGCTTGCGCGTGGTCAGGTCGAAGCCGCCGCTCTGGGCGGCCGCGAGGACGTCGGCGTACCGCGCCGGGCTGGTGACCACGGCCACGGAGGGGTGGTTCTTGGCGGCGGCGCGGACCATCGACGGGCCGCCGATGTCGATCTGCTCGACGCACTCGTCGGGAGTGGCGCCGGAGGCGACGGTCTCCTTGAACGGGTACAGGTTCACGATCACCAGGTCGAAGGGCTCGACGCCCAGCTCGGCGAGCTGGTTGCGGTGGTCCTCCAGGCGCAGGTCGGCGAGGATGCCGGCGTGCACGCGCGGGTGGAGCGTCTTGACGCGGCCGTCCAGGCACTCGGGGAAGCCGGTGAGCTCCTCGACCTTGGTGACCGGGACGCCGGCCGCGGCGATCTTCGAGGCGGTGGAGCCGGTGGAGACGAGGGAGACACCCGCCTCGTGCAGGCCGCGGGCCAGCTCCTCAAGGCCGGTCTTGTCGTAGACGCTGACGAGTGCGCGGCGGATGGGGCGCTTCGTACCTTCGGCGGTCACGGGATTGTTACCTTTCGTCCCTCAATGCGGTAGCCGTGCCGGGCCAGACGCCCCACGACCTCGACGAGCAGCGAACGCTCGACTTCCTTGATGCGCTCATGGAGAGCGTCTTCATCGTCCTCGTCCCGGACCTCGACCACGCCCTGGGCGATGATCGGGCCGGTGTCGACGCCGTCGTCGACGAAGTGGACGGTGCATCCGGTGACCTTCGCGCCGTACGCGAGTGCGTCCCGCACTCCATGGGCACCGGGAAAACTGGGCAGCAACGCCGGATGGGTGTTGACGACCCGCCCGCCGAAACGGGCGAGGAACTCCTTGCCGACGATCTTCATGAAGCCGGCCGAGACGACCAGGTCGGGCTCGTACGCGGCGGTGGCCTCGGTCAGGGCGCGGTCCCACTCCTCGCGGGTCGCGTGGTCCTTCACCTTGCACACGAAGGTGGGCAGTCCGGCGCGCTCGGCGCGCTCCAGACCTGCGATGTGGTCGCGGTCCGCGCCGACGGCGACGATCTCCGCCCCGTACCCCTCGGGGTCGGCGGCGATGGCGTCGAGCAGGGCCTGGAGGTTGGTGCCGGACCCGGATACCAGGACGACGAGGCGGGCGGCGGCCACTCGGTCACTCTTTCCGTGGTGTTTGTACGGTCGCACAAAGGAATCGTGCCTCCGAATACGGGGAACCCTACGAAGGGCCCGACCGTCAGCAACGATACCGGCACACCGGACGGCCCCCACGGGACGGGGGCGTGGCCGGGGGGTAGCGTCAGGGTTCGACGACAGTAGAGACACCAGTTGACACGGCAGTTGAAACAGCAGTTGAGACAGCAGTTGCGACGACAGAGGGAAGACGTTCAGCAGATGCCGGAACGCCAGTCCACGGACGACAACAATCCGTTCGCGCCGCCGCCCGAGGGGCAGCCGGACCAGCCGTGGCAGCCGCGGCGGCCGGAGGGCTCGGACGACGACGCTTCGTCCGGCGACTCCGGTGGCTCGGGCGGCTCCGGAGGCCGCTGGAGCAGCCGTCAGCCGGGCCGCTCCTCCGACGGCTTCGGCCGCCGCCCCGAACGCCAGGGGGGCCCGGAGCAGGGCCAGGGGCCGAACCCGAAGTGGGACCCGACGGACCCGGCGCAGCGGCGTGCGCGGTACGCGCTGCTCGCGGGCATGTGGGCGTTCTTCTTCGCCATCTTCGAGATCCAGGAGCTGGCGCTGCTCCTGGGCGCGCTCGCCCTGTACTGGGCGATCAGCGCGCTGCGGACCAAGCCCAAGGCGCCGCCCTCGGATCCCTCCACGCCGCCGGCGCCCGCCGGTCCGGCCACCGGTCTCCCGGCGCGCGCCCAGCGCACGGCGGCCGTCAGCGGCCTGGTCGCGGCGGTGCTCTCCCTGCTGATCGTGGCGGGGAGTTTCACGATCCAGCTCGTGTACCGCGACTTCTACACCTGCGCCGACGACGCCCTGACCAAGTCCGGTCAGCTGGCCTGCAACGACCTGCTGCCGGAGCCGCTGCGGGACGTCTTCGGGGTGCAGGAGTAGACAGCACCGCCTAGTCCTCGGCGGGCGCCGGGGACTGCGACTCCGGCGCCGGGGGCTCCTCCGGCGCCGGAGGTGTCTCCGGGAAGGTCGGCGGCTCCGGGGGCGTAGGCGTCTCCTGGGAAGTCGGCGTCTCCAGGAATGTCGGCGGCTCCGGCGCCGTCCGTGGTGGGGCCGGGGGCGGCGGGGTCTGTTCCCAGGCCGCCGGGAGGTAGTCGTACGGCTCGAAGCCGCCCTCGTCGTCCTCCTCCTCGGCGAGCTGCTCGCGCACGGGCGTCGGCGCGGGCCCGGGCGCCGGGGCGGCGACGGACGCGAGCGGTACGGCCTCCGGCACGAGGGCGGCGCGCTCCGGCTTCGGGCCGCGGCGCACCCAGGCCCGTACGGCCAGGGCCGTCGGCACCCCCAGTGCCGCGCACCACAGCACCGCCGCCGCGCCCGTCTGCCACCACACCGGGCCGAACGCCGACAGTCGGCCCGACCCGAGCGGGCCGCCCGCGGCCGCCGCGAGGAGCGTCACCGCCGCGCCGCACGCCCAGGCCGCGAGCAGGACCGTCAGCGCCGCCTCCCGGCCCGTCCAGGTGCGTGCCGAACGTCCCACGGCTCCGCCCAGGAGCAGCACCGCGACGAGCGGGACGGCGACGGCGGCCCAGTGCGGCCAGGTGCCGGGGCCCTGGGCGGGCAGCGCGGCCAGCAGCGGGAAGGGCGGGACCGCGGCGGTTCCCGTGAGTCCGAGCGGTGTCGCCGAGGCGCCCGCGCCGATCGCGAATCCGGGCCCCAGACCGTACGACGCACCCCACACGGCCGCGTTCGGCAGCAGCGCGACGGCCAGCAGCAGCACGGAGACCTGCCCCGTCCACTCCCCCGCGAGCCCGGCGAAGGACTGGTGCGCCGCGTTCGCATGCCAGACCAGCGAGACCCCGAAGAGCGCGGCTCCTCCCCCGAAGAGAGCAACGAGCGCGGTCCCGGCCGAGCGCAGCGCCACGACCGCGTGCTCCTGTTCCGGCAGCGGGCGCCCGTTCGCCGTCCAGACGCCCAGGCCGGCCGCGGCGGCGACCGTCACGGGCAGCCAGAAGACGGCGGACGGCAGGTCCGCCGGGAGCGGACCGTTCGCCGCGTAGACCACGACACCTGCCGCGACCAGCAGATATCCACCGCACACCGCGGTCACCGCACCGGCGGCGGAGGGCCTGGACCCGTCCTCGGCCGACTCCAGGGTGTCCCGTGCGGCCCGGTGCGTGAGCCAGCCCGGCAGGGCCATGAGCAGCAGCGGGGCGACACCCAGCGGCGCGGGCACCCCGGTGAGGGTCTCCGTGCGGACGAGGTCCACCCCGTGGGCGAGCAGCCACAGCCCGGCGGTCGTGTGCAGGGCCCCGCCGGGTCCGCTGTCGGGGTACGGGGAGCTGATCCACGCCGCCATGACGAGTACCGCCAGCGCGCCGAGCCCGAGTCCGGCCGCGACCCCGCCGCGTACGACGGCGGTCGCCAGCGCGGTGGATCGGCCGCCCCGGACCCGTGGATCGGCCGTCGACGAGGGGGTGTGCTCGGTCAGCTGGGTCACGCGGCCCATGCTCCCAACGACACGCGCTTTTCACGCGTAACAGGCAAACCGCCGTTGTGTCGCTCAAGATACGTTTATGTACTTTTCCGCCCGGAGTAGCTCTGCGGGAGGTAGTCGCCCATGAGTCCGACGAGTCGGGGAACAGCCGATTCCGTCTCGCTGCCGTCTCCGAAGGAGCGGCGCCGATTGCGCGAGGCCCTGGGCCTGAGCGAGGAACACGTGGCCGACGCGATCGGCGTCACACGGGCCACGGTCCGCTCCTGGGAAACCGGCCGCACGGAGCCACGCGGCCGAAAGCGGGAGGCGTACGCAAAGCTCCTGACCGCCCCCGAGCCCACCTTCACGCCCCCGAACACCTCATCCGCGCCACCCCCGACCGCGGCGCGCAGTGAGACGGACCCCGTGGCACCCGGCTCCCCACCCAGGCCCGCTTCCGGGCCGCGTACGGACTCCACGGCGGCCGACTCCCCGCCGAGACCCACGTCCGTGCCGGCGACAAACCCCGCACCGGCCGGCCCACCACCCAGGCCCCCATCCGGGCCGCGTACGGACTCCACAGCGCCCGGCTCCCCGCCGATGCCCACGTCCGTGCCGGGGACGGACCCCGCACCGGCCGGCCCCCCGCTCAGGCCCGCTTCCAGGCCGGGGACCGGGTCCGAGAACGGTGGTCGGCCCGGTAGGCCCGCCGCGGCGCCCGCCGTGCCGCCGGTGAGCACCCGCCCGAAGGCCGCGGCCAAGCGCGCCGCCAAGCCTCCCAGGACCCCGGCACCCGCCGGACTCGGCCTCGGCTCCGGACGGAGGCCCGCTCGGCCCGTCCGGTCCGGCGCCCCCGCCACCCGATACCCCCAGGAGCGGCAGAAACCGGTGGAGACCCTCCTCGCGCCCCAGCCACCCGCGCCCCCCGCCCAGCCCCCGGCGGAGCCCACCCTCACCCCCGAGGAGGCCTTCGACGCGCTCTACGCGCACGCGGCCCCCGGTCTCGTCCACCAGGCGTATCTGCTGACAGGTCGCCGTCTGCTCGCCAGGGAGTCCGTCGAGCGCGCCTTCCACCAGGCCTGGGAGAACTGGCCCGAGGTCGCCGTGGACCGCGACCCCGTCGGCTGGGTACGGGCCGCCGCCTACGAGTACGCGCTCTCTCCCTGGCACCGGCTGCGCCGCGCCCACAAGCACCCCGACGCACCGCCCGCCGAGGCCGGGCGACGGGCCCTGCTCGCGACACTGCTCGAACTGCCGCCGCCGTACCGCCGTACCGTCCTGCTCTACGACGGACTCGGCCTCGACCTGCCCGAGACGGCGGCCGAGACCGAGGCGAGCACCCCCGCCGCCGCCAACCGGCTGCTGCACGCCCGTACCGTCATCGGGCAGCGCGTGCCCGAACTCGCCGACCCCCAGGCCCTGCACGAGCGGCTGGGCATCCTTGCCGCCGAGGCGCCGTCGACGACGCTCGCCGAGGCCGAGACCGTACGGTCGGGCAGCGAACGCCGCTCCCGGATGTGGACACGGGCGGTGGTCGGCGTGACGGCGGTGCTCATCGGAGCGACGGCCTTCACCGCCGCGACCGCGCCGACGCAGTACCTGCCGGTGAACCACCCGGGCGAGACCGTCAACGGCGTCCCGGTCCGCGGTGGCTCGCAGAAGCTCACCTCGGAGGACAAGCAGTTGCGCGACAAGCTGCGCTCGCAGCCGCACCACGGTCCGGAGCGGCTGATCCCCGAGCCCGAGTAGCCGCACGAGCCTGCGAACGCGAGTGGGCCCCGCGCCTCCCGGTTTCCCGG
>NZ_JBHTTQ010000186.1:0-6845 GCF_042794475.1 Streptomyces sp. NPDC056527 | reverse complement strand
CCGTGTGCTGTGCTTCGGTGTCCATCGGGGGCAGAGCCTATCCGGCCGCCCTGAGAATCATCGCTCCGAAGCCCCGCGCGATCGGTGAGCCGGAGCTCAGTTGTCGCGCTTCTCCTTGATCTTGGCAGCCTTGCCGCGCAGCTCACGCAGGTAGTAGAGCTTGGCGCGACGGACGTCACCGCGGCTCACGAGCTCGATCTTCTCGAAGATCGGGCTGTTCACCGGGAAGGTGCGCTCGACGCCGACGGAGAACGAGACCTTGCGGACCGTGAAGGTCTCGCTGACGCCCGAGCCCTGGCGGCGGATGACAACGCCCTTGAACTGCTGGATACGGGAGCGGTTGCCCTCGATGACGCGCACGTGGACGTTCACGGTGTCGCCGGGACGGAAGGCGGGGAGGTCGGTGCGGAGCGAAGCCGCGTTGACCGAGTCGAGCAGGGAGGCCATGGTGGTCTCTTTCCTCGCTGATGCCACAGGTCATCAGCGGAACGTTCGAGAAGGAGATGGAGC
Source organism: Streptomyces sp. NPDC056527 (assembly GCF_042794475.1). Classification (NCBI taxonomy): domain Bacteria; kingdom Bacillati; phylum Actinomycetota; class Actinomycetes; order Kitasatosporales; family Streptomycetaceae; genus Streptomyces; species Streptomyces sp. NPDC056527. The sequence goes on along the minus strand of NZ_JBHTTQ010000186.1, from coordinate 6,335 downwards.
GCCGGGTGTACCGGGCGGGCGTCGTCCCCCTGTGGCAGGGGCGCACGCCGGACACACAGCAGCGGCCTATTCTTCCACGCCGCCGGGCCTGCGCCAAAATCGGCCGCCGGGCTCCGGGGCCCAGCCCATCATGGAGAGGATCTCCCGGTCCTTCTTGTCGAAGGCGGCGGGGTCGCAGCGTTCGATCAGGTCGGGCCGGTTCGCCGCCGTACGGCGGAAGGCCTCGTCGCGGCGCCAGCGCGCGATCTTCCCGTGGTGCCCGCTGAGGAGTACGTCGGGGATGGCGCGGCCGCGCCACTCGGGGGGCTTGGTGTAGACGGGGCCTTCCAGGAGGTTGGCCATGGCCCCCGGGGCGAAGGAGTCGTCGCGGTGGGACTCGGCGTTGCCGAGGACGCCGGGCAGCAGCCGGGCGACGGCTTCGGTGATCACCAGGACGGCGGCCTCTCCGCCGGCGAGGACGTAGTCGCCGATGGAGACCTCGTACACCGGCATGCGGGTGGCGTACTCGTCCATGACGCGCCGGTCGATGCCCTCGTAGCGGGCCGGCGTGAAGATCAGCCAGGGGCGCTCGGAGAGCTCGACGGCGAGTTCCTGGGTGAAGGGGCGCCCGCTGGGCGTGGGGACGACCAGGGCGGGGCCGTGGGCGCCCGCCTCGAAGCCGTCGGCGAGGGTCTGGTCGAGGGCGTCGCCCCAGGGCTCGGTCTTCATGACCATGCCGGGGCCGCCGCCGTAGGGGGTGTCGTCGACCGTGTTGTGCCGGTCGTAGGTCCACTCCCGCAGATGGTGGACGTGGACGTCGAGCTGTCCACGCGCGCGTGCCTTGCCGACCAGGGAGACGTTCAGGGGTTCCAGGTACTCGGGGAAGATCGTGACGACGTCGAGCCTCATGCGCCGGCGTCCCCGGCAGAAGGCTTGTCCGCGGCGGAGTCGTCGTCCCGAGCGGAGTCCTCGTCCCGGGAGGAGACGATCTCGGCGCGGTCGTCGATGAGACCGGGCGGCGGGTCGATGACGGCCTGCTGCTTCTCCAGGTCGATGTCGGTGACGATCTCCTCGACGAACGGGATCATCAGCTCGGTGCCGTCGGGCCGCTCGACGATGAAGAGGTCCTGGGACGGCAGGTGGGTGATCTCGGTGATCCGGCCGACCTCGGTGCCGTCCGCGAGCACGACGTCCAGGTCCATCAGCTGGTGGTCGTAGTACTCGTCCTCGCCCTCCGGCATCTCGTCGGGGTCGATGTCGGCGATCAGCAGGGTGTTGCGCAGGGCCTCGGCCGCGTTGCGGTCGCGTACGCCCTCGAAGCGGAGCAGCAGCCGACCGCTGTGCACGCGGCCGGTCTCGATGGTCAAGGGCCCTGTGGAGGCCGGATCCGTGAGCAGGACCGCTCCGGGGCTCAGCCTCAGCTCGGGCTCGTCCGTCCGTACCTCGACGGTGACCTCGCCCTTGATGCCATGGGCGCGGCCGACCCGCGCGACTACCAGCTGCACGACTTCATTCTCTCCTGTCCGACGACGACGGGCCGGGGAGGACCCGAAGGCCCTCCCCGGCCCGTGCCGGTGTGTCCAACTTGCTCAGCGGACCTGGTCCACGTCGACGAGGTCGACGCGGATGCCACGGCCGCCGATGGCGCCCACGACGGTACGCAGCGCACGCGCGGTGCGGCCGTTGCGGCCGATCACCTTGCCGAGGTCGTCGGGGTGGACCCGAACCTCGAGCACGCGGCCGCGGCGCAGGTTGCGCGAGGCGACCTGCACATCGTCAGGGTTGTCGACGATGCCCTTCACGAGGTGCTCGAGAGCCTCCTCGAGCACGATCAGGCCTCGGTCGACTCGGTGGACGCGGCCTCGGCCTCGTCCGCCTTCTTGTCGGCCTTCTTCGCCTTCGGGGTGATGGCCTCACCCTTGGCGTCGTCGCCCTCGAGGGTCTTGGCGAACGCGTCGAAGGAGGCGCGCTTGTCCTCCTTCGTCGCCGGCTGCAGCAGCGGCGCCGGGGCCGGCAGGCCCTTGTGCTTCTGCCAGTCGCCGGTGAGCTTCAGGATGGCGAGGACCGGCTCGGTCGGCTGGGCGCCGACGGACAGCCAGTACTGCGCGCGGTCCGAGTCGACCTCGATCTTCGACGGGTTGTACGTCGGGTGGTACAGACCGATCTCCTCGATCGCACGACCGTCCCGGCGGGTGCGGGAGTCGGCGACGACGATGCGGTAGTGCGGCTGGCGAATCTTGCCGAGGCGCTTGAGCTTGATCTTGACTGCCACTGGAGTGGTGTCTCCTGGTCTTGACGTGGTTGGGCACATGAGATGCCACGTGGGGTTGCGGTACTCGGGTGCCCGATGGACGCGTCAGCCGGAGGAGAGAGGGGTCCTATGCGACTGTCGAGTACAGCTAGCCATTGTGCCACACGCCTGTGGCACGCCGGACCGGGCGCATACTCGGGCTCAGCTCGCCGCCCCCACCGTTTCCGGGATACGGAAGGGCTTGCCGCAGCCGCCGCAGACGATGGGCGCCTGGGCGAGGACGGACGGGACCACGCGGACGTTGCGGCCGCAGTCGCAGACGGCCTTCACACGGACACCGCCGCCCGAGGAACCGTGGCGCGCGGCCGGGCCCCGGAAGGAACGCTTGGTGTCCGCGGCCGTCGCGACGGTGTGGGCCTTGAGGGCGCGCTGGAGTCGCTCCATCGTGGGCCGGTAACGCCGCTTCGCCTCGGGGTTGAGCGTGACCAGGGAGAAGCCGCTGCTGGCGTGCGGCTCCTCGGGGTGGTCGAGGCCCATCTCCTCGGCGATCGCCAGGAATCTGCGGTTGTGGTAGCGGCCGGCGCGTGAGGTGTCGCGGACACCTCGGGCGGCGGCGATGCCGTGGACTGCCTCGTGGAGCAGTCGCTCGAAGGAGAGCTCGGCGCCGCAGGCGGACGAGGACTCTCCGATCAGGGACTCGGGCGCGGCAAGATCCGGCAGTTCGGGGTGGTGCCGCTGAATGTCGGCCCACGCCTGTGCCAGCTCTGCGGCGAGAACAGGTGGTGTCGTGCTCACGTCGCGTACAACGAGCCGAAGCGCTCCCGGGTTCCATTCCGGGGCATCCCAAATAATTTGCACGTACCCGTCAGTTGCCGTTCATGCGTCCGGACGAGGGTCAGTGCGCTGATCTGCGGAGAAGGCTCGCAGGTCGCGGCAAGGTGGTGCGTAGTGGCGCATACGCGTCGGCGCGTATGCGGTGGCTCGTGCGCCCCGGGGGCCGACGCGGCCCGATGCGGGGACAGTACCGGGTCCGGATGCAAGGCGGCGCACCGGCCCGGCGCCGATGGGGAAGTGGTCCGGCGCGAGCACTGGACGCGGGGACGGATGCGCAGTTCCCTGACATACGGGGGGATGCGGGCGCACGTACACGGGGGCCGTCGACCAGGCACTGATTGGGGCGCTTTCCATGACACCTACGCTCGTCCGGCACGATCCCGCGCGCGACTGGGCCGAGATCCAGGAGCGCATGCTCGTGCCGCTCTACGAGGCGGTGTACGACCGTCTCGACGTGGGCCGCGGCTCGCGGGTCCTGGGGCTCGGCTGCGGTTCGGGACTCGCGCTGCTGATGGCGGCCTCCCGGGAGGCCATCGCCACCGGTGTGGACCGGGACCACGCGCGCGTGGAGCTGGCCAGAGAGCGGCTGCCGGAGGGGTCGGGGCACGCGGTGGTGGAGGGTGACCCTGCCGAGGCGTGGGCCGTCGGGGGTGCGCCGTACGACGTGATCACGGCCTTCCACGCGTCGGCCGGGCTCGGCCGGACACTGGCGGAGGTCACTCCTTTGGCGCAACCGGGCACGGCGATCGTGTTGGCCGGCTGGGGGCCGCCGGAGCGGTGCGCGACGGCGTCGGTGCTGCGGGTCGCGGCCCGGCTGACGGGCTGGCGGCCGGCGCTCCGTGACGACCTGGAGGAGGTGGTGGCGCGGGCCGGTCTGAAGCCGGACGGATCGGGCCGGGTGTCGTGCCCGTTCGGGTACGCGGACCAGGACAGTGCGGTGCGAGGGCTGCTGTCGACGGGCGAGTTCGACGCGGCGATCCGGGCGACGGACCCGTCCCAGGTCGAGAAGGAGATCACGGAGGCGCTGGATCCGTACGTCCGCCGGGACGGGACGGTGTGGATGCCGAACGTCTTCCGCTACCTGATCGCCCGGGTGCCGTAGCGGGCGGGCAGGGACGTCGGGGCGCCGGCCGCCCCACGCGCGCGTGGCGCGCCGCTCGGCCCGCTCCTCCTGACGCGATCGGAGCCGTTCGGAGCGGAGCGGACGCCGGCCCCACTCCCCCGGTGGCTACGGCTCCTTGTTCAGGCGGGTGATGCCGGCCGCCCGGTAGGCGGCGTCCTCCTCCAGGGTTTCGTTGGCCAGGAGGGCGGTCGCGAGGGCGTCGAGCCTGTCGCGGTTGTCGCGGAGCTGGCGGAGGGCGCTCTCGTAGCACTCGTCGACGATCCGGCGCATCTCGTCGGCGACCATGTCGAGCGTCGCGGGGGCCGCCGACAGGCCGTACGCCTGTTGGGCGTCGCCGGGGATGGCGGTGAGGCGGCCGACGCGTTCGCTCATGCCCCAGCGGCCGGCCATGCCGCGGGCGATGTTGGTGACCTGTTCCAGGTCGCTCTCGGCGCCGGTGGTGATGACCCCGAAGACGACCTGTTCGGCGGCCATGCCGCCGAGCGCGCCGATGATCCGGCCGCGGAGGTAGTCCTCCGTGTAGGCGTACTTGTCGGAGTCGGGCGTCGAGAGGGTGACGCCGAGGGCGCGGCCGCGCGGCACGATGGTGATCTTGCGGACCGGGTCGGCGCCGGGCTGGAGCATTCCGAGCAGGGCGTGGCCGCTCTCGTGGTAGGCCGTGCGGCGGCGTTCCTCCTCGGGCATGACGAGGGGTCGTTCGGCGCCGAGCTGGACCTTTTCCAGGGCGTCGGAGATGTCGGACTGGGTGACGGCCTTCTGCTGCCGTTTGACGGCGAGGAGGGCGGCTTCGTTGGCGAGGTTGGCGAGCTCCGCGCCGGTCATGCCGGGGGTGGTGCGGGCGACCTGGACCAGGTCGACGTCCTGGGCGAGGGGGATCTCTCGGGTGTGGATCTTGAGGATGGCCTCGCGGCCGCCGCGGTCGGGTGGGTTGACGTGGACGATCCGGTCGAAGCGGCCGGGCCGGGTCAGCGCGGGGTCGAGGACGTCGGCGCGGTTGGTGGCGGCGAGGACGATGACGCCCTCGGAGCCGGTGAAGCCGTCCATCTCGGTGAGGATCTGGTTGAGGGTCTGCTCGCGTTCGTCGTGGCCGCCCATGCCCGAGCCGCCGCCGCGTGCGCGGCCGATGGTGTCGATCTCGTCGATGAAGATGATGGCGGGGGCGACCTTGCGGGCCTCGGCGAAGAGTTCGCGTACGCGGGAGGCGCCGACGCCGACGATCATCTCGATGAACTCCGATGCCGAGGCGGAGAAGAAGGGCACCCCCGCCTCGCCCGCGACCGCTCGTGCGAGGAGTGTCTTTCCGGTTCCGGGCGGGCCTGCGAGGAGGACGCCGCGTGGCATCTTGGCGCCCATCTCGCGGTAGGCGGAGGGGTTCTTGAGGAAGTCGACGACGTCGTTGAGTTCGCCTTCGACCTCGTCGATGCCGGCGACGTCTTCGAAGGTGGTGCGTGTGGCGCCGGGTTCGAGTTCGACGGGCTTGGGTGGGGCCTTGCGTCCGAGCATTCCGCCCGCGCCGCCGAGGCCGGAGCTCATGCGGCGGGCGACGAAGATCCACAGGACGACGAGCAGCAGCATGGGTGCGAGCGAGATGAGCAGGTTGGCGAGGAAGCTGCGTTCCTGGACGACGGGTTCGGCGGTGACCGTGACGCCCTTGGCGGTCAGTTCGTCCCAGAGGTTGTCGTTCGGCGAAGGCGGGCCGCTGGGTGACGAACTTGGTGTAGTCGCCCTTGTCGCCGTTGGGGAGGGGTTGTTTGTTCTTCAGCTCGCCCTGGATGGCGTCGCCCTTGGAGTAGATCTTGGTGACATTGCCGGCGGTGACCTGCTTGCTGAACTCGGTGTACGAGATGGTCGGCTCGTCGCCCCGGTTGAAGAACGACAGGACGAGGTTGGCGATCAGGTAGACGATCAGGGCGGTGAGGATGAGCCCTCCCCAGCCGCCCGGCATCTTCCGCTTGGGCGGGGCGGGCGGCGGGGCGCCTTCCGAGCGCCAGGGCTGGTCGGTCCGGTCGCGAGGGGGTACGGGGTTGGCCACGCTGCTCTCCTCAAGCCGACGTCAGGCCTCATTATTCGAGAACCGGATCAATGCGGCATTACGGGCATGGCGTGGGTGTGAAAAGGGGCCCGGGGCGGTTTCGCACCGCCCCGGGC
>NZ_JBHTTQ010000185.1:0-6918 GCF_042794475.1 Streptomyces sp. NPDC056527 | reverse complement strand
CGCCGGTGACCTGTGGTCTCCGGCGGGGCGTCACTTTGTGTGCCCGGCGCCTTCGTTGGACGCGGAGTGATCACCGGCTACTGTCTGCCGCGCCAGTCTGGGTAACAGCCGAACGGAGCGCGATACGTGGCGTCCCACCGACGACCCGTGAGGGTCACCGTCCTGACCGCCGCCGCGGCGACCGCCGCCACGGCCTTCGGTGCCGTCCCCGCGAGCGCCGACCCGGGCGGCGCCCCGGAGGCCGCCACCAAGGCCACGGTCGACCGGCTCTTCGAGGAGGCCGAGCGGGCCACCGAGGGGTTCAACAAGGCCGACGAGCGGGCGGACACGCTGCGCAGGTCGGTCTCCCAGGCTCGGGACGGCCTGGCGCGCGGCCAGGAGCGGATCAACCGGATGAGGGGCGCGCTCGGTTCGGTCGCCGGCGCCCAGTACCGCTCCGGCGGCATCGACCCCGCCCTCGCGCTGCTGCTCTCCTCCGACCCCGACTCGTACCTCGACCGGGCCTCCGTGCTCGACCGGGTCGCCGCCCGCCAGGGCATGGCGCTGGGGCAACTCCAGGCCGAGCAGCGGCGGCTGAACCAGAAGCGGACCGAGGCCGGCCGGCTCCTCGCCGAACTGGAGCGCAGCCGGACCCGGGTCGCCGAGCACAAGCGCACCGTCGAGCGGAAGCTCGCCGAGGCCCGCCGGGTCCTGGCGTCCCTGAGCGCCCAGGACCGCGCGGAGTTCGACCGGGACGCCCGGACCTCCCGCTCCGGCCGCGAGGAGGAGCCGCCGCCGCTCCCCGACCTCGGCCCGGCCTCCTCCCGCGCCGCCGCGGCGGTGATCGCGGCGCGCAGCGCGATCGGGATGCCCTATGTGTGGGGCGCGACCGGCCCGCGGGCCTTCGACTGCTCCGGCCTGATGGTGTGGTCGTACCGGCAGGCCGGGATCAGCCTGCCGCGGACCTCCTCCGCGCAGCGGTACGCGGGACGGCGGGTGCCGCTCTCCCAGGCGCAGCCCGGCGACCTCGTCACGTACCGCAGCGACGCCAGCCATGTCGGGATCTACGCCGGCAACGGGCAGGTGATCCACGCGCCGTACCCCGGGGCGCGGGTGCGCTACGACCCGGTGGGGATGATGTCCCACGCGACGGTGACGCGAGTCTGACCCGTACGCCTGCGCGTACGCGTGCCCGTACGATCGAGGGCGTGGCAGGTCAGGGGCATGGAGGGGCGCGTCGGGCGGCAGTCGGTCTGCTGGCCGGCCTGCTGACCCTCGCCGGGTGCGCGTCACCCGAGCCTCCCGATGCCGCGCCCCAGGAGATCCAGGCCCTCCTCGACCGGCATGCGCGGGCGCTGCTCGCCAGGGACGAGGCGGCCTACGCGGTCGGGCTCGACCCGACGCGCGCGTCCGCCGCCATGAAGGAGTTCGACCAGCTCGCCGAGGTGCCGCTGGCCTCATGGGGCTACCGGCTGAAGGACGTCGATCGGCAGAGCGGGGACCGGGCGGGCGGCGGCCGGGCGACGGTCCGCGCCGACCTGACCTACCGGGTCGCGGGCTATGACTCCGGGCCCGTCACCACGGAGCGCGTGCTCGACCTGACCGAGCGGGACGGCCGCTGGTACGTGACCGGCGACCGGCCCGGCGAGGGCGCCGCCCAGCAGCTGTGGCAGCAGGGCGACGTGGAGGCGGTACGCGGCGCGCGCAGCCTCGTCCTCGGCGTCGGGCAGCCGGAGGAGCGCCTGCGGGCGATCGCGGCGGCGGCCGACCGGGCGGTGCCCGCGGTCTCGGCGGCCTGGTCCCCGACCTGGGCGGGCCGGGTCGTGGTGCTCGTCCCGGCCTCGCTGGACGCCATGGGCGGGCTGCTGGGGGCCCCGGCGGCCTCGTACCGGGGGATCGCGGCGGTCACGACCGGGGAGGTCGGCGGCGGGCCGGACGCCCCGGCGGACCGGGTGATCGTCAACCCCGAGGCGTACGGGGTGCTCGGGGACTTCGGCCGGCAGGTCGTCCTCACCCACGAGACGACGCACGTGGCCACCCGCACCGCCACCTCGGCGGCCACGCCCGTGTGGCTGTCGGAGGGCTTCGCCGACTGGGTCGCGTACCGGGGCACGGGCCGCACGGCCGTCCAGGCGGCTCCGGAACTGCGCCGCGCGGTCCGCGCAGGTGACGCCCCGGCGGTCCTCCCGGACGACAAGGCCTTCGCCTTCGGCGGCGACGCGGACGCCCTGGCGCGGGCGTACGAGGGCGGCTGGCTGGCCTGTGAGCTGATCGCCGAGCGCTGGGGCGAGGCGAAGCTGACGGCCTTCTACCGCGCGGTGGGCGCCCACCCGGGGCGCGAGGGCGCGGTGGAGAAGGCGCTGGCCGAGACCCTCGGCACGACCCCGGACGAGTTCACCGCGGCCTGGCGGGCGTTCCTGCGGGACCGGCTGGGCTGACCGGCGGGGCCGCCGGTGCCGGCTGTCAGGGCTCGGGGTCCAGTTCCGCCAACGCCTCCGTGAGCCACTGCTTCTCCGCGGTGCCCGTCGCACGGGCGATGCGCAGCATGCCCTGGCGGAAGAGGTCCGGCTCCTCCTCGGCGCGCACCGGCGCGCCGTCCTTGTAGAAGAAGCTGGCGGGAGTGTCCAGGAAGGCCTGGCGGCGACGGAGGACGGCCGCCTGGGCCGCGCGGTCCGGGAGCAGGCCCAGGAAGGACAGCAGGGTGAAGAAGCGCTGGCCGTCGGTGATCTCGCCGTCCTTGGGGTCACGGAGGCGGGCGAACAGCTCCGCCCGGCCCTCGGCGGTCAGTGACAGCGTCCGCCGCGGGGCCGCGCTCGTGCCCGGTTCGGTACGGCGCTCGAGCAGCCCCGCCTTCACCATGCGGGTGATCGCCGGGTAGAGCGCGCCGTCGCTGACCGGGCGCACATGGCCGCTCAGCCCTTGGATGCGGTCCTTCAGCTCGTATCCGTGCAGCGGCTTCTCGTACAGGAAGCCGAGGATCGTCAGCTCCAGCACCCGCTCCTCCTTCTCGCTTGTCCCGGACCCGGCGCCATGCTACCTCTTATCGAGCTACCTCGAATCGAGGTAGCTCGCTTCGAGGGGGAGTCGATGACACACCGCCGCACACTCGTCCGGCTCGCGTACCCCGTCTACGGCGAGCTCCTCGCCGCGGTCGCCGCCGGGATCATCGGCATGCTCTGGGTGGCCCGCCTCGGCGGCGACGCCGTCGCGGCCGTCGCCGTGGCCACCAACGTCGAGAACGTCGCTCTCGGCATCGTGCTCATGGCAGGCTCCGGCACCACCGTCCTGGTGGCCCGCGCCCGAGGCGCCGAGGACCCCGGCGCCGTGCGGGCAGCCGTACGCGGCGGACGGCTGCTCGGTGCGCTGCTCGTCCCGCCCGTGGCCCTCGGCGGCTATCTGCTGCGCGAACCCCTCGCGGGGCTCGTCCTCGGCTCCGCCGACACCCCCGCCCGTGCCCTCGCCGCCGCCTACTTCGCGATCTCGCTCCCCGGCACGGCCGTCTTCTTCGCCCTCACGGTCCTCGACGGCATCCTCAAGGGCGCGGGCGACACCCGCACGCCGATGCGGCTCGCCTTTCTCGCCAACGGACTGATCCTGGTCCTCGACCCGCTGCTCATCCACGCGTACGGAGTGCGGGGCGCCGCCCTCGCCACCGTCGTCGGCCGCACGGTCGCCCTCGGCGCGGGACTTCTCGCCCTGCGTCGCAACCCGCTCCTGCGGGCCGCGCGGGCCGCCTCTCCCTCGGAGGGGACGGTCGCCGCCCTGCGCCGTACGGTCGCCACCGGGCTGCCCATGTCCGTCGACTTCGTCGTCCGGATGCTGGGGGCCCTCGCCCTGGTCGCCGTCGTGGCCCGGCTCGGTGTCACCCAGGTCGCCGCGTACGGCATCGCCACGAAGGCCATGTACGTCGCCACCATGGCGTTCTACGCCGTGCGCCAGGCCGCGGCCATCCACACCGCGCATCTGCTCGGGTCGGGCCACGACGAGCGCCGGGCCGTCGGCCGGCAGGCCCTGTTCCTCGGGGGAGTCCTCGGTACGGCCGCCGCCGCTCTGCTGTTCCTCGTCGCCGGCCCGGTCATGCGCGGCTTCGGCGCGGAACCGGACGTGGTGGCCGCCGGAGCGCTCTTCCTGCGCTGCCTGGGCCCCTATCTGGTGCTGATGGCCGGGTTCATCGCCCTCGCCGGGGTCTTCGAGGGCAGCGGCGACAGCCCGCGGCTCGCCGGGATCACCATCGCCGGCGTCCTCGTCCAGCTGCCTCTCGCGTCTGCGCTCTCGGGCCTGGGGCTGCCCGGAATCTGCCTGGCCATGGGTCTCGCGATGGGGGCGCAGTGCGCGGCCCTCGGGGGCCTGACGCGTCGCCGCACTCGTCCGCTCAGGCGACGGGCAGCCGCCTCGCCCGCTCGGACTGCTGAACCGGAATCTTCGCCGGGATGAGACGCGGCTCCGTCACCGTCTGCCGCCACAGGACGCGGCAGGCCGAGACCGACGCGGCGACCAGCAGCCCGTTCCGTATCAGCAGCAGACCGATGCCCAGCGGATCGCTGTCCGTCACGTGGGAGAACCACACCGGGAACTCGAACTGCGTCACCGCCGTCGCCCACACCACCAGATGCGCCGGCCGGCGCATCCGGCTCGTCCGGTAGGCCAGGCACACGGCGGCCAGACCTATCAGCCAGATCATGTACTGGGGGCTTATCACCCGGCTCGTGGTGGTGAACAGCAGCACCGCCACGAACGCCACGTCCGCCGGCGTCGACGTCGTGAACGCACGCGCCCGTATCCGCCACACCAGCAGCCAGCCGAAGGCGGCGATGGTCAGGGCCATCGCCAGGGAGGAGACGGTGGAGACGTACGGGCCGAGGAACTCGATCGAGCCGTAGTTCATCCGCGCCTCGCCCTCCCAGCCGAGGTGCCGGGCGACATGGAAGAGCATCGCGCCCAGGGACTCGAGCTCCAGCCCCCGGTCGCGCTGGAAGGTCAGGAAGGCCAGCGCCCCGGGCGCCGCGAGCACGCACAGGAGCAGCAGCCCGGCGGCCGCGCCCGCCGCCGTCGACCACGAGCGGAAGGTGGCACGGCCGCGCGGGGTGCCGGCGAGCAGCAGCGCGGGCCAGACCTTCAGCATCGCCCCGAAGCCGGCCAGCGCGCCGAGCACCCGTGGACGGGAGAGCCCGGCGAGGAGCGCGGCCACGGCGACCGCGGTGACCATCAGGTCGTACCGGGCGTAGGCGGTCGGGCCGAGCAGCGGCACGCCCGCGATCCAGATCCACGCGCCGCGCGGGCTGCGGCCCCGGCGCTTCCCCGCGTACATCAGCAGACCGAAGACGACCGCGTCGCAGAGGAACGCGAGCACGAAGAAGGCGGCGGAGTAGCCCAGGAACGGCAGCAGGGCGGGGGAGAGGATCGCCAGGGCGGCGAGCGGCGGGTACTGCCAGGTCACGTCGTCCAGCGGATACGTGCCGGTCTTCAGGACCTCGTACCAGCCCTGGTAGATCTGCTCGATGTCGCTCGTGACGTCCGGCCCCGGGACGGTGACGACCTTGAAGACACAGAGGAGCAGGATGATCCGGGTGAGTCCCCAGAGGAGGACGGGGTTTCTTCTCGCGCGCTCGGCAGCCGTACCCAGTACGCCCGTCATTCCTACCTCGTCCATTCCAGTCGGTCGGTCGGTCCGCGCCTGCGGAGGGTGTGTTGCCGGGCGGGGGGTGCGGTCACGTACATTCGGCGACGATGCACAAGACCCTGATCGTAACCAACGACTTCCCGCCCCGACCCGGTGGAATCCAGGCGTTCCTGCACAACATGGCGCTGCGCCTGGATCCCGAGCGGATCGTGGTCTACGCCTCCACGTGGAAGCGCAGCCGCGAAGGGATCGAGGCGACCGCCGCGTTCGACGCGGAGCAGCCTTTCACGGTGGTGCGCGACAGCACCACCATGCTGTTGCCCACACCTCGGGTCACCGCGCGGGCGACCGCGCTGCTGCGTGAGCACGGCTGTGAATCCGTGTGGTTCGGGGCGGCGGCGCCGCTCGGCCTGATGGCCCCCGCCCTGCGCCGTGCCGGTGCGCGGCGGCTCGTCGCGACGACGCACGGGCACGAGGCGGGGTGGGCCCAGCTGCCGGCGGCGCGACAGCTCCTGCGCCGGATCGGCGAGGGCACGGACACCCTCACGTATCTCGGCGAGTACACGCGCTCGCGGATCGCGGCGGCGCTGACGCCCGAGGCGGCCGCGCGGATGGTGCAGCTCCCGCCAGGCGTGGACGAGAAGACCTTCCACTCGGGCTCGGGCGGCGAGGCGGTACGGGAGCGCCTCGGGCTCAGCGACCGGCCCGTCGTCGTGTGCGTCTCGCGGCTCGTGCCGCGCAAGGGCCAGGACACGCTGATCCGGGCCATGCCCGAGATCCTGCGCCGGGTGCCGGACGCGGTGCTGCTGATCGTCGGGGGCGGCCCGTACGAGAAGGACCTGAAGTCCCTCGCGGCGACGACCGGGGTGGCCGATTCCGTACGCTTCACGGGCGCGGTGCCGTGGGAGGAGCTGCCAGCCCACTACGGCGCCGGAGACGTCTTCGCCATGCCCTGCCGGACCCGCCGCGGCGGACTCGACGTGGAGGGCCTCGGCATCGTCTACCTGGAGGCCTCGGCCACCGGCCTCCCGGTCGTCGCCGGAGACTCGGGCGGCGCACCGGACGCGGTCCTGGACGGTGAGACGGGCTGGGTCGTCCGCGGTGACGCCCCCGCGGAGTCCGCGGACCGCATCGCGACCCTCCTCCTCGACCCCGAGCTGCGCCGGCGCATGGGAGAACGGGGCCGCGCCTGGGTCGAGGACCGCTGGCGCTGGGACCTCCTCGCGGAGCGCCTGAAGGAACTGCTGTAGGACCCGGCCCCGCCCCGTGGGGCCCGGGCGCCCAGGACCCCGCACACGGAGACGGGCCCCGCGGAACGC
>NZ_JBHTTQ010000184.1:0-7081 GCF_042794475.1 Streptomyces sp. NPDC056527 | reverse complement strand
ACCCCCGTGGGTCCCGGCCGCCCGTTCCGTACGTAGGGACGCGACGGAGGTCCGTACGGTTCTCAGCGCGCGGCATCCATGGCAGACTTCTGACGCTTCGTCAGATTCAGTGGATCCGGAGTGGGGGAGGGCCTTCGTGGCACGGACGCGCAGACCGGTGGTGGCCGGATGGTTCACGGACGACGGCGGGGAGGTCGGGGACTTCCGGCTGCTCGGCACCCGCTGTACGGCCTGTTCCTCGGTCTTCTTCCCCCGCGAGGACTCCTGGTGCCGCAACCCCGGCTGTCCGGGCGGCGGCGAGCTCGTGGAGACCCCGCTCTCCCGGCGTGGCCGCGTCTGGTCGTACACCGACGGCCGCTACCGCCCGCCCGCGCCCTACGTCTCCGATCCGGACGCGCCCTGGGACCCGTACACCCTGGTCGCGGTGGAGCTGGCGGCCGAGGCGATGGTGGTGCTCGGCCAGGCGGCGCCCGGGGTGCGGACCTCGGACCTCGCCGTCGGCATGGAAGTCGAGGTGGTGCCGGGAGTGCTCAACGAGGACGACGCGCACATCTGGACCACCTGGCACTGGAAACCGGTGCACGCGCGCGTGGCGGAGGAGCGGTCGTGAACGACATCGCCGTACTGGGGGCCGGGATGCACCCCTGGGGCAAGTGGGGCCGCAGCTTCGTCGAGTACGGGACGGCCGCGGCCCGCGCCGCCCTCGAGGACGCCGGGTTGAGCTGGCAGGACATCGGTTCGGTGGTCGGCGCCGACACGATGCGGTGCGGGTATCCGGGATATGTGGCGGGGGCGACCTTCGCCCAGGCGCTGGGCTGGCAGGGAGCGCGCGTCACCAGCGTGTACGCGGCCTGCGCCTCCGGGGCGCAGGCGGTCGGCGCCGCCAGGGCCCAGATCCTCGCCGGGCTGGCGGACGTGGTCCTGGTCGTCGGCGCGGACGCGGCGCCCAAGGGCTTCTTCGCCCCGGCGGGCGGGGAGCGGCCCGACGATCCCGACTGGCTGCGCTTCCGGGTCCTCGGGGCGACCAACCCCGCGTACTTCGGGCTCTACGCACGACGCCGGATGGCCCTGTACGGCGACACGGTGGACGACTTCGCCCAGGTCAAGGTGAAGAACGCGGCGGCGGGCGCGCTCAACCCGCTCGCCCGCTACCGAAAGGCGGTGAGTGCCGAGGAGGTCGCCGCCTCGGCCGTGGTCGCCGATCCGCTCCGGCTGCTCGACATCTGCGCGACGTCGGACGGGGGCGCGGCGCTGGTGCTCTCCAGCATGGAGTTCGCACGCCGGCACGGGCACCCGGACCCCGTCCGTATCCGGGCGGTCTCCACCGTCACACCGACGTACCCCAAGGCCGTCCTCGACCTGCCGGACATCGCGACCGACTCGGCAGCGGCGGTCTCCCCCGCCCCGGACTCCTTCCGGGCGTCGATCGCGCGGGCCGCGTACGAGGAGGCGGGGATCGGGCCCGAGGACCTGTCGCTGGCGGAGGTGTACGACCTGTCCACCGCGCTCGAGCTGGAGTGGTACGAGGACATCGGTCTGTGCGCGGCCGGCGAGGGCGCGAAGCTGGTACGGGAGGGGGCCACCGCGCTCGGTGGCCGCGTCCCGGTCAACACCAGCGGCGGCCTCGGGTCCTTCGGCGAGGCCGTGCCCGCCCAGGCCATCGCGCAGCTCTGTGAGCTCACCTGGCAGCTGCGGGGCACGGCCGGCGGCCGTCAGGTGGACGGCGCGCGGGTCGGGATCACCGCGAACCAGGGGCTGTTCGGGCACGGTTCGGCGGTGGTGGCGGTGCGCTGAACGGGTGCGCCGCCACCGAGCCGCGCTGCTCGGTGGGCACTCCGCGCTGCAGCCCCGCTGCGCGGCGGGCACTCCGCCGTGGAGCCACGCGCGGCGAGGCCGCCGCGCGGTCCCGCGTCAGGTGGCGACGGGCGTGGCGCCCTGGTCCGCCAGGACCAGGGCGTGCTCGACGACGGCCACGAGGATGTTCTTCACGGACTCCCGGTCGCGCGCGTCGCACATCAGCAGCTCCACCTCGGGATCGAGGTCGAGTGCCCCGCGTACGCTCTCTGCCGGGAACCGCTGGGCGCCCTCGAAGCAGTTGACCGCCACCGTGAACGGGATGCCGCGCCGCTCGAAGTAGTCGATCGCGGCGAAGCTGTCCTCCAGACGACGGGTGTCCGCGAGGACGACCGCCCCGAGCGCACCCTGCGCCAGCTCGTCCCAGAGGAACCAGAAGCGGTCCTGGCCGGGCGTGCCGAAGAGATAGAGGACCAGGTCCTCGCGCAGCGTGATCCGCCCGAAGTCCATCGCGACCGTGGTGGTCGACTTGTTCTCGACCCCGTGGAGATCGTCGACGGGCCGGCCGGCCTCGCTCAGGATCTCCTCGGTGCGCAGCGGCCTGATCTCGCTGACGGCGCCGACCAGTGTCGTCTTGCCCACCCCGAAGCCACCCGCGACCAGGATCTTCAACGTCACCGGTTCGACGAAGGGCTTCTTGTGGCTAGAGCGCCCGAAGGCCATTGATCACCTCGCGGAGAATGCTCACGTCCGGCAGCTCGGCCGGCGGAACGGGGCGGGTCACATGGACGAGTTCGTCCTCGACGAGATCGCCGACGAGGACCCGGACGACCCCGACGGGGAGGTCGAGTCCGGCGGCGAGTTCGGCGATCGACTGCGGTGCGTCCGAGCAGCGCTCGACGATCTCCACGTGTTCCGGGGAGAGCGTCTGGTCGCGGCCGGGATCGTCCGCGGCGGGCTCGGGCACCACCACGGCGATCAGGTCGAGACGATGACGGGTCGCGGCGCTGGTCCGCCCGCGGGTCATCGCGTACGGACGGACCACCGGTCCGGCTTCGTCGTCGAACCAGTGGTGGGCCGGGCCCTGCGCGCGGTCGCGCAGAGCCGCGTCGGTCGTGCCGTCGGTCGTGCCGTCGGTCGTGCCGTCAGTCATGGTGTCCCCCCACTCACCCTCCGGCGGACGGTCCGGAGCGCGGGGCCGTCCCGAGGTGGACGCCGACCCGCTTGACCATCAGTGTCATCTCGTAGGCGACCTGGCCGACGTCCGAATCGGCGTCCGCGAGGACGGCGAGACAGCTGCCGTCGCCCGCCGCCGTGATGAAGAGGAACGCGTCCTCCAGCTCCACCACGGTCTGCCGGACCCTGCCGGCCTCGAAGTGGCGGCCGACGCCCTTGGCCAGGCTGTGGAAGCCGGAGGCGACGGCGGCGAGGTGCTCGCCGTCCTCGCGGGTCAGCTCCGCGGAGGCACCGGTGGAGAGTCCGTCGCTGGACAGCACCAGAGCCTTACGGATGGACCCGACCCGCTGGACCAGCTCGTCGAGGAGCCAGTTCAGCTCACCGTTGGCGTTTCCGGAGGTGTTCGTTGCTGCGGCGTTCGGTGCGGTCATCGACCGTCCCCCTCGGGTGTCGTTCCTGGTGCTGGTGGTTCGGCGTTCTGCCGTCGTCCGCGCTGCCAGCCGCGCTGCATGGACGCCATGCGGCTGCGCACTTCCTCGGCATCGCGCTCGAAGTCCGTGCCGGCGGAGGCGGTGTCGCCGGTGGAGGTCTCGTCGCCGTCGCGTTCGCCCGTCTCACGCAGCTGGCGCGCGAGGCTCGCCTGGCGGACCCGGCGGGGCAGTCCGCCGAACGGCGCGGGACCGTCCGGCGGTTCGGCTCCGTTCGGCGGGACAGGGCCGGCCGGAGGTACGGGACCGGCCGACGGCACCGGGCCGTGGGGCGGTACGGGTACCAGGGCGCGCGGTGTCCCCGACGGGCCCGTGGGCTCCTGGCCGGCGGAGGGGTGGGCGCGGCCCGGCTCGTCGACCCGGCGGCCGTGGTCGACGACGAGCGTGGGCGGACGTCGCCTGGGCAGCGGCACGGGGCCGCGCTCGGACGACTGGTCCGGGGTCTGCTGATGCTGCTCGGCGCCCGGGGCCGCGGCGAGGCCGCGGCGGTGGCCACGGGGGCGGAAGAGGCCGCCTCGCTCGCTCTCGGTGTCCTCCAGGTCCGCCGCGGACTGGTCGAGCAGCTCCTCGAAGCCGGAGGTGCCGAGGGGTGGTTCGAGCTCGACGGGCCCGTCGAGCGGGCCGTCCAGGAGCGAGGAGGCGGCGGAGCGCGTCGCGCCGGTGGCCCGGGGCGCGCCGCCCTGCACCTGGGTGAGTGCGGGACGCCTGCCCGGCTGCTCGCCGTTCTCGCGTTCCGCGAGCCCACGGTCCAGGGTCTTGCGGTCCAGGCGGAAGCCGGCGCCCTGAGTCTCGGGCGCGTCGGTGAGCAGCACGGCCGGGATGAAGACGACCGCGGTGGTCCCCCCGTACGGCGAAGGCTGCAGCGAGACGCGGACGTTCTGGCGCTGGGCGAGCCGGCTGACCACGAAGAGGCCGAGGCGGTCGGTGTCGGAGAGCTCGAACTCGGGGGTCTCGGCGAGCCTGAGGTTCGCGTCGAGGAGGGCGTCGGCGTTCATTCCGAGGCCGCGGTCGTGGATCTCCAGGGTGAAGCCGTTGGCGACCCGCTCGCCGAGCACCTGGACGGCGGTGTGCGGGGGCGAGAACACCGTGGCGTTCTCCAGGAGTTCCGCGATGAGGTGGGTGAGGTCGGCGACGGCGGGGCCGCCCACTCCGAGGCGGGGCAGCCGGCGCACCTCGATCCGCTCGTAGTCCTCGACCTCGGCGACGGCCGCGCGGACGACGTCCATGAGCTGGACGGGCTTGCGCCACTGGCGGGAGGGGGCGGCGCCGGAGAGGATCACCAGGCCCTCGGCGTGGCGGCGCATACGCGTGGTCATGTGGTCGAGCCGGAACAGGTCGGCCAGTTCCTCGGTGTCCTCGGTGCGCCGCTCCATGGTGTCGAGGAGGGTGAGCTGGCGGTGCAGCAGCACCTGGTTGCGGCGCGCGAGGTTGACGAAGACCTCGGCGACGCCGCGGCGCATGTCGGCCTGCTTCACGGCGGCCTCGACGGCTGCCCGCTGGAGGGTGTTGAGCGCCTGGCCGACCTGGCCGACCTCGTCCTTCTCGTACCGCAGCTGCGGTACCTCGGTCTCGACGTCGACGTGTTCGCCGGCGGCGAGGCGGCGCATGACGCTGGGCAGGCGTACGCCGGAGACCTCCTGGGCCTCCTTGCGCAGCCTCCGGAGGTCACGGACGAGTTCGCGGCCGATGCGTACGGAGACGACGACGGAGACGAGCAGGGCGAGGAAGCCGAGGACTCCGGCGATGCCGGCCTTGAGCAGCACGCTGTAGGCGGCGGGCTGGACACGCTCCTGGTAGCGGTCGCCGGCGGCCGTGTTCTCCCGTGCCAGGTCGTCGAGGACCGGGTTCGCCCGTTCCTCCCAGCGCTCCGCGGTGATGGTCCGCGGGTTCTTGGCGGGACCGGCGACGATCAGTTCCTCTTCGGCCCGGCGCAGCGGCTCGGTGTCGGGGCTGCGCCAGTACCTCTCGAACTTCTCGCGCTCGACGGTGGGCAGGACTTCGAGGTTCACCTCGTAGAACTGCTTGCGCTGGGCGACGAGATCGCTGATCTCGCGGAGTTCCTGGGCCGTGACGCGCTCGGAGATGAGCGCGGAGACGATCAGGGCGTCCTCGCGGGAGAGCGCCTCGCGGCCGCGGGTGATGCCGACGAGGGCGCGGCCCTGCTTGTCCATCTCCACGTTCTCGAGCGCGTGGAGGGTCATCAGGAAGCTGTAACAGGGGTCGACCAGGCGGTTGTAGAAGTCCAGGGCCTGCATGCGGCCGATGCTGCGGTTCTCCACCGAGCGGCGCAGCGCGTCGAGGCCGTCCAGCGCCGTCAGCAGCGATTCGAGGCGCTGCGAGGCGAGGGGACGCATCTCCTCGCGTACGCCGGAGTCCGCGGCGTTCCGCCGGATGAGCGCGATCTGACGGTCGGTGGCCTCGCGCTGCTCACGCAGGGTGGTGAGGGCGTCGGAGGCGCGTGGATCGGCCAGATAGATCAGGGACTGGCGGCGCTCCTTCTGGATGACGCGCGCGGTGTCCTCGATGGGGTAGCCGACTTTCTCCACGATGTAGCCGACGTCGAGGAGCTGATCCGCCTCGCGGCCGGTGAGTACCGTGGCGAAACCCCAGAGCCCGGTGAGGGACACGAGCGGCACCAGCAACAACGCCACGATCTTCCGGCGGATGGACTTCCCGCGAAAGCGCATGGCCTCCCCCAGTTCGGCCTCCACCCGTCGCGGAGGTCCTCCTTTGCGACGCGTGGCGTCAACACACTGCGTCAACACATGGCGTCAACCATCGGATTCAACAAACGGCGGCGCGAGCCTACTACTGCATCACAGCCAACTCGAAGGCACGTCCGGACGTTTTTCAGCCTCCCGAGTGAGCGTTGATCATGAGATGTCCCGGTATTCAGGGAGTTGGCATTCGTCACTGTGGCGCAGGACACGTGGCGGGGCGCTCGGGGCAGGGGTACAGCGGATGGCTGGAACTGTTCGTTCCGGTACGAACGAGGGGAAACCTTTTCCCTTCGCGGAGCGTCATTGTGTACGGGGAGGGGTGTGTCCGTGTAAAGCCACTCAAGACGGGCAGCCACCCCTGAGGACGGGTCAGCGGTGGGGAGTGACGAGGACGATGGTGCACGAGGCGGAATCGCCGCGGCAGTTGTGGGTGGATGACGAGAAGGGCCGGCGCAGGATGCCGGATCCGGTGCGTACCGCCGCCGTGCGGGCCGTGATGCTCACGTCGGTGACGCTCATACAGGGCATGGTGGCCTTCTTCTGCGCGGTCACCGACTCCTGGCTCGCGTTTCCGATGCTGCTCAGCTCGGTGGGCAGCACGGTCGTGGCGACCTGGAGCGTGCTCGACGTGTGGGTGACACGCCAGGTGTGGCGGCAGCGGAACGGCGTGGTGTCGGAGCCGAGCAGCACGGCACGCCGGCTGAGGCGCGAGCGGCGCCGGGAACGGAAGGCGGCGCAGGTGCCGGACGGCGAACGGGGCCACGGCACGACGGGGATGACGCGCGAGTCGGAGACCTCACGGAACGACAACCCGGCACGGACGGGGACGCGCGCGCTGTCCGAGGCGGCCTGAGGCACGACACATGCCCCGGCCATGGCCGGGGCATGTGTGGAGGCGACTTC
>NZ_JBHTTQ010000183.1:0-7386 GCF_042794475.1 Streptomyces sp. NPDC056527 | reverse complement strand
CTCCGCGTCTGTCGCGGGGCGGGCGGCCTCGGGTTTCTCCGTCGTTCGCTCAGGAGCTCAGGAACCGGCGTCCCGCTCCCAGCGGTAGAAGCAGTGCGCCATGGCGTCCTTGGGGCTGCGCCATGTCTTCGGGTCGTACGCGCTGACGTACGCCGACAGCTTCTCGCTGGTGTCCCGGAACTCCGGGTGCCCCGTCAGCTTCGCGATGGCGGGCGCCGGGTCCTTCTCGGACTCGATCAGGTGCAGATAGACGTCCCCGAACTGGAAGAGGCTGCGCCGGGTGACGCCGACCAGGTGCGGGAGTTCGCCGCGGTCGGAGGCGGCGAACACGTCGGCGATCGCCGGCGCCGAATCGGGTGCCATGCGGGCGACGATCAGGGCGTGGTGCATCGAGCGTCCTTCCTGGGTGTACGGGTGTGCGGGTGTGCGGTGTACGGATGTGGCTCCGGACCGTGCCGGAGTGCGTCAGCCGGGCAGGACCGAGGCGCTCCGGCGGTCGCGGGCGACCTGCTCGATGCGGTCCCGGATGAGGGCCATCTGGGTGCGGGAGTTGCGGTTGATGTTGTCCGTCATCCAGTCGTCGTCGACCGGGGCGTCGGGCTTCATCGCGAAGTCCTGCACCCAGCGCATGTGGACGCCGGCCGGTGTCTCCTCGTACTCCCACCGGATGTCCATGTGCTCGAAGGGTCCGGTCTCGACGCGGCGGGCGCGGACGGTCCGCTTGGGACGGTCGACGGTGCGCTCCGACACCCAGCTCCAGACCTTCCCGGCCTCGTCCGGGTGCATGGTCAGGCGGAAGGTGGTGGAGTCGCCCTCGCGGGAGAGCACCTCGAGGGAGGCGTACTCGCTGAAGAGGTTCGGCCAGTTCTCGATGTCGTTGGTGATGTCCCAGACGAGCTCGAGCGGAGCGTCGATGGTGATGGTGTTGTCGGTGTGTCCGGACACGTCAGACTCCCGTCTTGAGCGTGTTGTTGACGAGACCGACGAACTCGGCGGGCGTCTTGCAGCGCTCCGCGTCGGTGGGCAGCGAGACGCTGTACCGGTTCTCCAGCTCGCCGACGATGCCGAGCAGGCCGAGCGAGTCGAGGCCGAGGGTGCTGAAGGGCGCGTCGGGCGCCTTCTCCAGCTCCCGGGGGTCGACGGTGACTCCGGCCGCCTGCTTCATCAGTGAGGCGAGTTCGTCGAAGGTCAGTGCGGTGGTGATCATGTGTGCTTCTCCTTCCCGCCCGGTCCTACCGGGCGGAGTCGTCACCGCGGCGCACGACCAGCGCCGCGTTGGATCCCATGAGTCCCCTGCTGAGAACGAGGGCCGTGCGCAGCTCGGCGGGGCGAGCGCGGGACATCACCAGGTCGAGGTCGTGGCTGATGTCGAACACGTTGGGGGTGGGGGGTACCAGGCCCTGTTCCATCGCGAAGACGGCGGCCGCGGTGTCGAGGACGGGAGCCCCGCAGTAGGCCCGGCCGAGCCCGGTCTTGGGCGCCGTGACGGGTACGCGGGTGGCGTGGGCTCCCAGGGCGTCGGCGATCGCCAGCGCCTCGGCGCGGTCCGCCTCCGGTACGCCCAGGGCGTCGGCGAAGACGACGTCGATCTCCTCCGGGGCGCACTCGGCTTCGTCGAGGGCGTCGCGGACGGCGCGGGCGAGTCCTTCGCGGGACTCCTCCCAGCGCGAG
The DNA here is from genome assembly GCF_042794475.1 of Streptomyces sp. NPDC056527. Lineage (NCBI taxonomy): Bacteria > Bacillati > Actinomycetota > Actinomycetes > Kitasatosporales > Streptomycetaceae > Streptomyces > Streptomyces sp. NPDC056527. The sequence goes on along the minus strand of NZ_JBHTTQ010000183.1, from coordinate 5,715 downwards.
GCGCCGGTGAACGTCGCGCCATGGCCGGCCACGACGGCCCGGACGGCCGCTCCCCGGTCACGGGCGCGGGCCTCGTCCTCCACGACGAGCATGGCGCCGCCCTCCGCCGGGACGAAGCCGCATGCCGCGGAGGTGAAGGGGCGGTAGGCGCGGTCCGGGTCCTCGACGGTGCTGAGCTCGGGGTATCCGAGCTGGCAGACCATCGAGTACGGGGCCAGGGGTGCCTCGGCGGCGCCGACGATCATCGCGCCGGTGCCCCGCCGTACGGCGCGGGCCGCGTGGGCGATGGAGTCCAGACCGCCGGCCTCGTCGCTTGCGACCACTCCGCAGGGCCCCTTGAAGCCGCTCCGGATGGAGATCTGGCCGGTGCTCGCGGCGTAGAACCAGGCGATGGACTGGTACGGGCCGACGAACTTGGACCCCTGTCCCCACAGTTTCTGCAGCTCGCGCTGTCCGAACTCGCCGCCCCCGGACCCGGCGGCGGTGACCACCCCGATCTCGAAGGGCTCCTCGGGGTCGTCCCGCAGGCCGGCGTCGCCGAGGGCCATCGAGGCCGCGGCCATGGCGTAGTGGCTGAACCGGTCGGTCTGGACGACGAAGCGCTCCTCGATGAGGGAGGAGGCGTCGAAGCCCCGTACCTCGCCCGCGACCTTCAGAGGCAGGTGTTCGCACCCCTCGCGGGTGATCCGGTCCAGAACGCCGAGCCCTTCCCGGACCGACTTCCAGTACGCCTCGGCGCTCAGCCCGTTGGGGGCGATCACACCGATGCCGGTGACGACCGCGCGCCGTGGTCGGTGACTGCTCATCGTGACCTCCCTCCCGGCCCGGTCAGGAGGACCGCGGACTGGAAGCCGCCGAATCCGCTGCCCACGGAGAGCACGTTCCTCAGCTTCCGCGGACGGGCGGTGCGCGGCACGTAGTCCAGGTCGCACTCGGGGTCGGGGGTCTCGTAGTTCGCCGTCGGGGGTACCACCTGGTGCTTCAGCGCGAGAACGCAGGCGACGACCTCTATCGCGCCGATCGCGCCGAGCGAGTGCCCCACCATGGACTTGATGGAGCTCATGGGGGTGTCGTAGGCGTGGGCGCCCAGGGAGCGCTTCACGGCGGCGGTCTCGTGCCGGTCGTTCTGCCGGGTGCCCGAGCCGTGCGCGTTGACGTAGTCGATCAGCGTGGGGTCGAGCCGGGCCTGGTCGAGCGTGGAGTCGATCGCCCGGGCCATCTCGAGCCCCTCACCGGTCAGACCGGTCATGTGGTACGCGTTGCCGAAGGTGGCGTAGCCGCCGATCTCGCAGTAGATGTGCGCACCGCGCGCCCTGGCGTGTTCGTACTCCTCCAGGACGAGGACCGCCGCGCCTTCGCCCATGACGAACCCGTTGCGGTGGTCGTCGAAGGGCCGGGAGGCGTGCTCGGGGTCGTCGTTGTCGGGCGACGTCGCCTTGATGGCGTCGAAGCAGGCCATGGTGATCGGTGATATCGGCGAGTCCGACGCGCCGGCGATGCAGACGTCCGCACGGCCTTCCTCGATGGTGTGGAAGGCGTAGCCGACGGCGTCGAGGCCGGAGGTGCAGCCGGTGGAGACGGTCTGCACCGGGCCCCGGGCGCCGAACTGTTCGGCCACGACCGAGGCGAGCGTGCTCGGCGAGAACGCCATGTGCAGCTGCGGGTCGGCCACGCGGTGGTCCACGTCCCACCGCTGCCCGCCCTCGCTGACCAGGACGTAGTCGTGTTCGAGCCGGGTGGTGCCGCCGACGGCGCTGCCCAGGGAGACGGCGACGCGCCAGGGGTCCTCCGTGTCGGTGTCGAGTCCGGAGTCGCGTACGGCTTCTCCGGCGGCGACCACGGCGAACTGGATGTACCGGTCGGCGTGGCGGCTCAGCTCCGGGTCCAGGTCGTGGGCCGTCGGGTCGAAGTCGCACTCGGCGGCTATGCGTGAGCGCAGGCCGGCCGGGTCGAACAGGGTGATGCCGCGGGTCGCCGTGCGCCCGGCGGCGAGGAGGTCCCAGAACGCCTTCGCTCCGGTGCCGCCCGGAGCGACCACACCGATACCGGTGACGGCCACTCGCCGGGTCACTCGATGGCCCCGCTTCGCTCGGACACCTGAGCCGGGTCGTGCACGGTCAGGTGCGGCCCCGCCGCGGCGAGCTCGCCTTCCTCGGTGACCTCGGTGTCGACGTGACCGAGGCTCGGTCGCGGGGCGAGCGGGCCCAGGTGGAAGACCATGCGGGCCTCCACGTCACCGACGTTGCGGAACCGGTGCCGCATGTCGATGGGGATCAGGAGGCCCTGGTCGGGCACGAGCCCGAACGTCTCGCCGTCCAGGTCCACTTCGAGCGCGCCCGAGACGACGTACACGAACTCCTCGGAGTACGGGTGGTAGTGCTCACCGATGCGCTCGCCGGGCTGGACGATCGCCAGGCCCATGAAGCCGCTGGTGGAACCCACGGTGGCCGGCGTGAGCATGGCCCGCAGGTCACCCCCGCGCCTGCGGTTGGGTTCCGTCTCGCTCAGGGTCACGATGCGAGGACGCTGCTTGAGCATGGTTGTTACCTCCGGTGTGGAAGTGGCGTGCGGGGTGAACGGCCGCGGCCGGAGCCACGGCCGCACGTCAGGAATCCGCCGAACTGCGGTCGGTGATGGGCAGCATGTCGGCGTGCGACAGGAGGCGGTTGATGTTGCGCTCCGTCTCCAGGGAGCCCTCGACGCCGATCGCCGCACCGTCGAGGAGTCGTTCCAGCTCGGCGGCGATCCCGGCGCCCTTGAGGCCGAGCGAGGCGACGGGGTCGACGTCGAGTTCGCCGGTGAGGTCGACGAGGCGCACCACGATGTCGTCGCGCTGGAAGACGGTGCTGCCGTACACCGGGCTCTTCGGGTCGTCCGCCGCGGCCGCGTCCTGATGGGCGAGCAGCCGGGCCAGCTCCATCCCGCAGCCCTCCTTGGCCGGGTAGTACAGCGCGTGACGCCGTACGGCGCCCGGTGCCGGCCGACCGGACACCACATGGTGCACGGCCGGGAGAGCGGCCCGGGTGAAGAAGACGCGCGCCGATTCGGGGTCGGTCAGGTCCCGGTCCTGCTCCAGGTACGGGTTGATCGCCTCCTCGACCGCGCGCACCTCGGGCTGACGGGCGACGTGGCGCAGTGCCGCGAGGAGGTCGCCCTCCACTTCGACGGCGCGTACGACGCGGTTGCCGTGCATGAAGAGCGAGGTGCGGCGCAGCCGCGTGTTCTCGTCGACCTGGGCCTTGGGCGACTCGTACCCGGCCAGGAGCTCCGCGACCTTCGACTCGGAGCCCGGCTTGACGGTGAACGTGAGGGCGTGGCGTGCCACACCGTCACCGACGCGGGCGGCCACCTGCTGGCGGGACGTCGCCCGCTCGGGCGCGAGCGGCTGACGGGGACCGGTCTCCCTGAGGATGCTGTAGCGCATCGACCGGGTGTCCCGGACGCAACTGTGCATCGGCTTGACGGTTTCGACGTGCTCCTCGCTGTTCACCCAGGCGAGGAACGGCGGAGCGCTCTCCCACTCGCTGGTGATGAGCCACTGCGAGGGGTTCTCGATGGACTGGCATAGCTGGTCACTGATGTGACCGGGTACGGACGCGACCTGCTTGCACATGAGTTCGTACGCGTCCAGGAACTGCTGCTGAGCTCCTTCGTACAGATCGAGCAGCAGGATCACCCGCAGCCTCGAGCCGTCGAACGCCGACTGCGAAATACGTCCCGAGATGGACATCCAGCGCACCTCTTTCTCTTCCGCGAGAGGGTCGGGAAGGACCGCCGTGCCCGAAAGCCCGGAGTCGTCATGTGCCGATCGTTGGCGGACGCCGCGATCCGCGCGAGCCCCACGGTGCGGATGAGTGAACTGCGCGTTCATTCGGGTGCCCCGCACGCGCGAACCGGTCTGCAGAGGGCATGAATCTGCATTCCACCCCTGTCATGCGTCGCAGGCGACGCTGGAGGCGATCAATGAACCGAACCGAAGAAGCCGGCGAAGTCGGTCACCGCACGCCCGTCCTCATCGTCGGCGGCTCGCTGGTAGGCCTTTCCACCTCGCTGTTCCTGGGGCGTCTCGGCGTGCCGCACACGCTCGTCGAACGCCATCGGGGCACCTCCTTCCATCCCCGCGGACGCGGAAACAACGTGCGCACGATGGAGCTGTTCCGCGGCGCCGGCGTCGCGCAGCGCATTCACGACGCCGCGTCCGTCCTCGCGCGGAACAACGGCATCCTGCAGACACCGAGCCTGGTGGGCGATGTCGGCGAGTGGCTGTTCAAGGAGATCGATCCCGGCGGCGGGGTCGCCCGATTCAGCCCCGCCGGATGGTGCCTCTGCAGCCAGAACGATCTCGAGCCGGTGCTCCTCGAGAGCGCTCGCGAGCTCGGCGCGGATCTGCGGTACTCCACCGAGCTGATGTCGTTCGAGCAGGACGCCGAGGGGGTGACCGCCCAGGTGAAGAGCCGTGACACGGGCGAGCACACCACGATTCGCGCGGACTATCTCGTCGCGGCGGACGGCCCGCGCAGCCCCGTTCGCGAACGGCTCGGCATCGGGCACAACGGCCCGGGCGACCTGTTCCACAACGTGAGCGTCACCTTCGTGTCCCGGGGTCTCGCGGACGTCGTCGGCGACCGGCGCTTCGTCGTCTGCTATCTGACGAACCCTGAGGCCGACGGGGCCCTGCTGCCGGTCGACAACCAGGAGCGCTGGGTGTTCCACGCGCCCTGGCACCCCGAGAACGGCGAGACGGAGGAGGAGTTCACCGACGAACGTTGCAGGGACCACATCCGGCGGGCCGTGGGCGTGCCGGATCTCGACGTGGAGATCACGGGCCGAGCGCCCTGGCACGCGGCGGAGAGGGTCGCCGCTCGGTACGCGGACGGCCGGGTGTTCCTCGCCGGTGACTCGGCCCACGAGATGTCGCCCACCGGGGCGTTCGGCTCCAACACCGGTATCCAGGACGCGCACAACCTGGCCTGGAAGCTGGCCGCCGTCCTCGGCGGATGGGCCGGCCCGGGCCTGCTGGAGACCTACGACGCGGAGCGCAGGCCCGTCGCCGAGGCGACCAGCTCCCGCGCCTCGTCACGTTCGGTCGAGCACAGCCACCCCGGGTACGCCCCCTCCCCCGAAGCCGCCGGCGCTGGCGCCAGGGGCAGGAAGGGCGGGATCCTCAACGTGGCGCTGGGTTACCGCTACCCCCAGGGCGCGGTCCAGGGTGCCGACCAGGAGGTTCCGGTCGTCCCGGACGGTCTGCGGTTGACGGGCGAGCCCGGCAGCCGGGCGCCCCACATGTGGCTGGACCGCGCCGGCGAGCGGGTCTCGACCCTCGACCTGTACGAGCGGTCCCTCGTGCTCCTCAGCGCCGCCGACGGATCCGACGGCTGGCACACCGCGGCGCATCGTGTCGCGGAGCAGCTCTCCGTGCCGGTCGACTCGTACCGCATCGGTCACGGCCCGGACGCGGAGCTGTCACCGGAGGGCGAGACGGACTGGGCGGAGCTCCACGGCGTGACCGCGGGCGGTGCGGTCCTCGTCCGCCCCGACGGGTTCGTCGCCTGGCGGTCGGAAGGCGCGGTCGCGGATCCCGGGGCGGTGCTGCGGAAGGTCCTCGCGGCGGTCCTGGACCGGGAGTGACCGCTCCCTCGTCGCCCGTACGCCGGCCGTCCGGGGCGCCCTGAAGTCGGGCGCTCCGGGCGGCCGGCGCGTTCGGGCGGCCGGCGC
>NZ_JBHTTQ010000182.1:0-7672 GCF_042794475.1 Streptomyces sp. NPDC056527 | reverse complement strand
CTCTTCTGTTGGTTGCGGCCGCCCTCGTGTGGCTTCCACGACCCCGCCACCCCCCCATGGCCGCCCGCCAACGCCGCACCTCCCGGCGGGGGGGGCCCCGACCCGTGGAAGAGCTACAGCGGCGGACGGGTCGGTTGGGTCCGCCAGAAGCCGCACTGGTGGTCCGCCGCGAACGACGAACTCGTCCGCGTCGACGCGGGGTTGAGCGACAGGACCGTCCCGCTCCCGGTCGTGGGCCAGGCGGTCTGCCCCGGCACCGCCGGCGAACCGAAGCGGGCGAAGGCACCCCAGTAGCGCTTCATCCGCGTCGCGAGCGCCGCCTGGACCTCGCTCAGCGGCCGGTCGCCCGCCGTGAAGTCGTGCAGATACGCCAGTTCGGCGCTGTGCGCGTTGGACATGTCGAGCCCCGGAACCTGCGCGCCCGCCAGAGTCGGGGAGTCCGGGTCGTCGAACTCGTACGCGTACGTCGGCACCTGCGAGGCGAACAACTGCGCCGTCCACGCCGTGTGGCAGGCGAAGGAGGAGTCGGTCATGACCGCCGACAGCGCCAGGTACGGCGTGCCGTACGCCGAGACCGGATAGCGCGCGAGCACCTCCGGGCCCGCCGCCCCGTACCCCGCCAGGATCTGCGCCTTGTACTCCTCGTCCGTCAGCCTCGGCTGCGACAGCGCCACGAACAACCGCGATTCGGACCGGGTGCTCCCGATTATCACCGGGACCTTGTTCCACTTACCGCTGCCGATCGCGGCTGCCGGATCCACCGGCAGCAGCCCGTCACCCGAGGCCGGCCCCGACGTGGGGAGCGTGCGCCCCGCTTCGACCAGAGCCGCCGCCGGCGCGGCGCGCAGGCACGCGGCGACCGTGACCGGATCGGCGCACCCCGCCCGCTCCGCGAAGTCCCGGCCCTGTCCCTCGGCCCGCGCACTGTCGGGAGTACCGATCAGCGTGCACGGCCCGCTCTGCAGCACGGCGCGGTGGAACAGCCCGGACGCCGAGGGCGCGGCCAGCAGCCCGCAGACCGAAGCGCTGCCCGCCGACTGCCCCGAGACCGTCACATTGCGAGGGTTCCCGCCGAACGCCGCGATGTTCTGCCGCGTCCAACGCAGCGCTTCGACCTGGTCCAGCAGACCGAACGAGCCCGTACGTCGTGCGTTCTCGCGAGCCAGCTCGGGCAGCGCCAGGTAACCCAGCTGGCCGAGCCGGTAGTTGATGCCGACCACGACGCTGTCCGTGAGATCGGCCATCGTCCGGCCGCCGAACTGGGTGCCCGTTCCCATGGTGTACGCACCCCCGTGGATCCACAGGATCACCGGCAGTCGCGCCCCGGTCCGGGCCCCCTTCGGGCGGTACACGTCCAGGTAGAGGCAGTCCTCGCTGACGGCCGAGGGGTCCGCGAGGCCGAACGGCGAGAACTGCACGCAGGCCGGCGCCTGCCGGTCGGCCTCCCGCACGCCGTCCCAGCGGCGGGGCTCACGCGGCGCCCGCAACCGGGCCTCCCCGACCGGGGGCGCCGCGTAGGGGACTCCGAGAAACTCCTCCGCTCCGTCGCGGACCTGTCCCCGAAGCCGACCCTGCGCAACGGTGACCACCGGCCGGGGGAGCGTGGCCGCCGAAGCCGAAGCCGAAGCCGAAGCCGAGGTCAAGGTCGAAGCCGAGGCCGAGCTCGACGCCGAGCCCGATGCGGCGGCCGGGATCGCCGACGCGAGCAGTGCCACCAGGGTGAGGGCCGTACCGAGCAGGGGTCTTGTCGAAGTGTGCCGGTTTCCGGGCCGCTTCATCCATCCTCCTGAGTTGGCTGGTGTGGGTGGAGCGGTCGTCAGGGACGCAGACCGGAGATCAGGGCAGACGTGGTGGCGTGGTCGGCGGGGCCGGTGTTCCAGTCGGCGTTCATCGGGCTGACGGCGATCCGGCCCGCGATGATGGCCTCCACGTCACCGCCCTTCGCCGCCGGCCGCATGTCCACCGTCACGTCGACCTTCCAGGTCCCGTCGCCCGAGTCGGTGAAGTTCGGTTCGAGGATCGTCTGCGGATCCTGGAAGGTGGTGGACACGCCGGCGGCGGTGCCCTTGCCGTCGGCGCCGACGACCGGGTGGTTCACGTTCAGGCCGACGCCCTTGGGCAGCAGCGGGCCGGACTTGGCCCGTGTCCGCAGTCGGTCGATGAGCTTGACGGCGAAGTCGAGCGTCGGTCCCATCGCGTTGACGGTCGTGACCGGATCGGGCACCGAGAGGCCGCCGGTGCTCAGCGCGATGGCGGGCACGCCGGACTCCACCGCCGCGACGGCGCCGCCGACCGTGCCGGAGTGGCTGGCGAGCCCGGCGACGTTCGGCCCGAAGTTGGTGCCGGACACCACGAGGTCGGGGGCGCGGCCCTCGAACACCTCGGAGAGGCCGAAGGCCACCGAGTCGCCGGGGCTGCCGTCGACGGCCCACACCTTCGGCTCGGGGTGCTTCACCGTGATCGTGGGGGCGTTCGACATCTTCGTGCCGGTGCCGCTCTGGTTGGTGAGCGGGGCGACGATCGTGACGTCGTGTCCGGCCGCGGTCAGGCGCTCGAACGCCTTGCGGATGCCGGGTGCGTTGTAGCCGTCGTCGTTGGTGAGCAGGATCCGCAGCGGAGCGGCGGGCGCGGTGGGAGTCGTGTGCGCCGGGGCGGTCTGCGGCGAGGCGACCGCGGGCGCCGTCCCCGCGAGGGCCGTGGTGCACAGGATCAGCATGGCCGGCGGCAGAACTCGCTTGCGTCTCACAGAAGGCTCCTGGGAAGAGGGAGGCAGGGGAGGTGAGGGTGTGGTTGCGCGAGGGTGCTGTTTCGCGAGGGTGCGGTGGTGCGACGAGGTGGTGCGGGACCGGCGGGCACGTGACCCTCGGCATGTGCCCGCCGGAGTACGGGTGGTCGGGCGGCGCGGGCCGCGGCCGACGAGGCCCGGGTCTCTCCGTCGGAACCCCGGGCCCGGCGCTACAAGGCACCGCACGGCAGCCGGGAACCGATCCGAAAGAGCCGACCCAGCGAGATCAGCGCACGCTGCGGATCGGGAGGATGGCGAGTGCGCCGATCAGTGACAGGGCGCCGCCGGCCAGGAACAGCGGGGTGTACCCGCCCAGGGCGGTGACGATCGCGGAGGCGACGAACGGGGCGACGATCTGCGGCCCGGCGTTCGCGATGTTCAGGACGCCCATGTCGCGGGCCGCGTCCTCCGCGCGGGGGAGGACCAGGGTGACGAGCGCGGTGTCGACGGCCATGAAGCAGCCGAAGGCGAGTCCGTTGAGGGCGCTGAACACGAGCATTCCGGTCCAGGTCGGGCTGACGACGGGGACCACCATGACCAGCCCGGCCAGTGCGGCCGAGACGCCGACGAACACCTTGCGGCGGTTCCATCGGTCGGACAGCAGGCCGCCGACGACCGTGGACACGGCCACGGCGACCATCGACACCGGGGTGAGGATCGCGATCGCGGCGGGCGGGGTCATCCCGGCCGGAAGCTCGATGTGGTCGCCCAGGATGTACAGCTGGTAGCCGACGACGGAGAAGTAGCCCAGCACCATCAGGGCGCGGCCGATGAAGGCCCAGCGGAAGTCGTGGTTGGCCAACGACGAGAGGAACGCGGCGAGTTGGGAGCCCACGCTCGACTTCGGGGCGGGCTCGGTGCGAGGTGTGTCACGGCAGAAGACGGAGAGCAGCAGGGCGGCCACGGCGACGATCGCGCCGAAGACCAGGTATCCGGTACGCAGCTGCGTCGCCGTCTGCGAGGCGATGAGGACGCCGGCGGTGCCGCCGATCGGCATTCCCAGTCCCACCAGCGCGGACGCCGTGCCACGGCGGGCCGCCGGGACGCGGTCGGGCACGATCGCGGTGACCGCCGCCTGATAGGTGTTCATCGTCGCCTGGACCAGACACCAGCCGATCCCGACGAGCAGGGCGGTGGTGACGCTGCCGAGAAGGGCAAGGGCGAGCAGCGCGCCGAGGGCGCCGCCCAGGATCCAGGGGTTGCGGCGGCCGCTGCGGTCGGAGAGGGCGCCGGCGATCGGGTTGAAGGCAGTCGCGAAGATGGCGCTGACGCCGCCGATCAGGCCGAGGACGGCGACCTTGTCGTCAGGGGCGATCGCGGCGACCTGGGTGGGCAGGAGGACCGAGCCGACGCCCATGTAGACCGCCATCATGGCGGAGTTGGCGACCAGGAGCAGGAGCATGAGCCCGCGCTGGCGTGGAGCTTCCGGTTCCGCGGTGGTGGCGGCGGTGGTGTCGGCGCCTGCGGAGGGCGGGTCGATCGGGTCGGTGAGCTCGTTCGTGGCCATGACGACTCCTGGGAGGACGGAGCGGGGAGGTGGAGGGGTACGGGACCGGGTGTCGGCCGGGGTGTGGGCCGTGATGCGTCGGTTCCGGTACACGGGTGGGCGGTACACGGGTGAGGGAGACGCCGCGAGAGCGGTCGCGGGGCGGCGGTGTCACCGGAAGCCGTTGCGGACGGCTGCGGCCGACAAGATACTGTTACACGTGTTACCCGCAGCGCTTGGAGACTGTGTAGCACCCATTTCCGGCCCCCGCTAGAGCCTGCGTCCGGTCGTTACGCAGATCGTGACCGAGGAGAGAACTGCACGTGGGTCACGTGTAACCAGTCGGACGGCGGTGCTGACCAGGGCGATCGTGTCTCGAAACCCTCTTGCTCTTGTGGCGGCGGTCACGCATCCGCAATACTCCGTGCCGCACCGCGACGGCCCTACGGCTCCGGTGCTCCATCCGGCCCACGCAGCCGTACGACCTACGCATGCACGGCCGAGCGACGCCGCTTCCCCTCGCCTCCGCGTTCCCGTGTCGTCGCGCCTTCTTCGCCACCGCGTCCCCGTGCGCCGCGCCTTCCCACCTCCCGCGCCGCGCCTTCTCCGTTCTCGCGTCGCCCGCTCTCCCGCCTTCTCCGCACCGGTCTCCTCGGCTTCCGCCGTCTCCCGCCCTGCCTCCTCCATCTCCGCGCCCCACCGCGCCCGGCCCCCCCTCCGCGCCCCAGCGCTCCGTCCCCTCCCGCCTCGTTCCTTCCGCTCCCGCGCCCGACCCTCCATGCGTCCCGCGCGCCGAACTCTCCATACGCCTCCCGCGCCGCACCCTCCACGCACCCCCGCCCCCACCCTCCGTCCCCGGCCCAGCCCTCGCCCCCGCCCCCCGCCCCACCCGTCGTCCCCCGTCCCCGCCCCTCCGTCCCCCGCGCCCGCCCTCCCGCGCGCCCCACCGCTCCGGGTGAACACCGTGAAAGGCCCGCCATGATGCCGAGCCCACCCGACGCCACGCCGACCCCGCCCCCGCTTCCCGAGCACCCTCCCCGCCATCACCTCCCGGCCGCCCCGCCGCGCCACGCGCTCGCCGTCGGAATCGCGCTCCTCCTCGCGCCGCTCCTGATCGGGCTGCTGCTCCGGGTCGTCGACCGCCCGTTCTTCCAGGAGGTCGACGACCGCTGGGCGGCCTCGATGGACGGCTCGCGGGCCGACGCGGTCACCGGCCTCTCCACCGTCCTCGACCGGCTCGGGGGCCCGCTCGGCCTGGTCCTGCCGCTGATCCTGTGCGGCTGCCTCTGTGTCTACGGCCGCTGGCGCTCGGCGCTGTACGTGCTCGCGGCCAACGTCCTCGCCAACATGGTCGTGGTGCTGCCCCTCAAGCAGTTGGTCGACCGCCCGCGCCCGCCTTATCCCTGGGTCCTCGTCAATGACGGCTCGTATCCCTCCGGCCAGGTCTTCAGCGCTGTGGCCTTGATGTTCGTGGCCGCGGTGGTGCTGTTCCCGCCGCGTGCGCGACGCTGGTGGTGGCTGTTCGGTGCCGCGTACGTCGTCGCCATGATGTGGAGCCGCACCTGGCTGCACGCCCAGTGGCTCAGCGACACCTTTGCCGGCGCGCTGGCCGGGGTCGGGGCGTGCCTGCTGCTGTGGCGGGTGTTCGAGCCTCTGCTGAAGACGGAGGCGGAGCGCACGGCGGCCAACAGCCTGTGGCTCTGAGGCCTGCGATATCGCGGATCGTTGACGATCGAAGAATTTCCGCAATACTCTCGATCGGGTCGGCGCGTGCTCCGCGCGCGGCCCAGGAAGGATTGGCTCATGGCTCTCACCCCAGGCCCGGACCACACGCTGATCGATCTCCCCGCAGGGCGACTGCGCGGCACGACCGAAGGCGGGGTCGCGGTGTTCCGCGCCGTGCCCTACGCCGCACCCCCCGTCGGTGACCTGCGCTGGCGCCCCGCCCGCCCGCACCCGGGCTGGAACGGCACCAGGGACGCGACCGCCGACGGTCCCAGCGTGCCGCAGCTGTACATGGAGGGTGGGGATCCGGTCCTCGGCGGCCATGGATCGCCGCCCTTCGACGAGGACAGCCTGACGCTCAACGTCTGGACCCCGGCGGCCGACGGGGCCCGTCGGCCGGTGCTCGTGTGGATCCACGGAGGCGGCTTCGTCTCGGGCTCCGGATCGATGCCGAACTACTCCGGCGCGACCTTCGCCCGAGACGGTGACCTCGTGGTGGTGAGCATCAACTACCGCATCGGGCCGCTCGGTTACCTCTACACCGGTGAAGAGGAGGGCAACCCGGAAGGCGCCGGCAATGCCTGGCTCAGCGACCAACTGGCCGCCCTGCGCTGGGTCGCGGCGCACATCGCCGCCTTCGGCGGCGACCCGGAGAACATCACCGTCGCCGGTCAGTCGGGCGGTGCCGTGTCCACGGCCGCACTCGCCGGACTCCCCGAGACCCAGGGGCTGATCAAGCGAGTGATCCTGCAGAGCCCGCCCTTCGGGCTCGACCTTCCCGGTCCGGACGCGTACCTCGAGCGGACCGCCGCCTACCTGGAACTGGCCGGCGTCAAGAGTGTCGCGGAACTGCGCGAACTGCCCTGGCCCGTGCTGATCGGCGCGGCCGGCGGGCTGTTCGCCCGGACGGCACGCTGGGGCTACTGGCCGACCCCGTTCCTGCCCGTCATCGACGGGGTCACCCTGACGCGTCACCCGGTGGAGGCCCTCCTGCACGGAGCCGCGACCGGCATCGACGTGATGATCGGCTGGACCCGCGAAGAGGCCAACTTCGGCTTCGCCCTCGACCCGGGGTACGCGGCCGCCGACCGGAAGCAGGTGACCGCCCGGATCGCCGAGACCTTCGGGGCCGAGGCCGCGCCCGAGGTGTACGCGGCCTACGAGCGGGCCCGGCCCGGCTCAAGCCCCGCCGAGGTGCTGATGGACCTGATCACGGACGAGCTCTTCCGCGTCCCCGCCGTGCGACTCGCCGAGGCGAGGGCGGCGTCGGGGCGGCCCGTCTGGGCCTACCAGTTCGACCTGCCCACGCCCGCGCACGACGGCCGCCTCGGCGCCGCCCACTGCCTCGAACTCCCCTTCGTCTTCGCCAACTTCGACAAGTGGACGCATGCGCCGTTCCTGGCCGGGCTCGACCCCACGGTCCGCGACGGGCTGTCCCGCACCATGCACCAGGCATGGATCGCGTTCGCCCGCACCGGCGACCCGAACCACGCGGCGATGCCGACCTGGGATCCGTACGACGCGGACACGCGCACCACGATGCGTTTCGACTCCGTGGTGACCGCCCTCGGGGACCTCGCCGGTGACTCGCGTCGCCTGCACGGCAAGGTGGCGCGAGACCTCTCGTCGTCAGGCGAAGGCTCCCCGTAACGGGAAGGGCTGCGAGGGAAGAGGGC
>NZ_JBHTTQ010000181.1:0-7682 GCF_042794475.1 Streptomyces sp. NPDC056527 | reverse complement strand
ATACACCGCCGGCTCGCAAAACACGCCCCCCCCCCACCTGTCCGGCCCCTTAGTCCCGTTGTCCCGCCCCCCCCCTCTTCGGAGGGGCGGGCCGTCGCCCGTACCCAAACGCTTCTCCCGGGCAAGGACGGCATCGGCACGGTCCGCCGCACCACCCTCCCCGGGGGCCTGCGGATCGTCACCGAGACCCTGCCGTCCGTACGCTCCGCCACCTTCGGCATCTGGGCGAACGTAGGCTCCCGCGACGAGACGCCCACGCTCAACGGCGCGACGCACTATCTGGAGCACCTCCTCTTCAAGGGCACCAAGCGACGCAGTGCCCTCGACATCTCCGCCGCGCTCGACGCGGTCGGCGGCGAGATGAACGCCTTCACGGCGAAGGAGTACACCTGCTACTACGCGCGGGTCCTCGACACCGACCTGCCGCTCGCGATCGACGTCGTCTGCGACATGCTCACCGGCTCGCTGATCCTGGAGGAGGACGTGGACGCCGAGCGCGGCGTCATCCTCGAAGAGATCGCGATGACCGAGGACGACCCGGGCGACGTCGTGCACGACCTGTTCGCGCAGACCATGTTCGGCGACACCCCGCTGGGCCGCCCGGTCCTCGGCACGGTCGACACGATCAACGCCCTTGACCGGGGCCGGATCGCCCGCTTCTACAAGAAGCACTACGACCCGACCCACCTGGTCGTCGCCGCCGCGGGCAACATCGACCACGCCACGGTGGTACGCCAGGTCCGCCGCGCCTTCGAGAAGGCCGGCGCCCTCACCCGTACGGACGCCGGCCCGGTCGCCCCGCGCGACGGCCACCGCACGATCCGCACGGCGGGCCGCGTCGAGCACCTGAGCCGCAAGACCGAGCAGGCACACGTGGTCCTCGGAATGCCGGGCCTGGCCCGCACCGACGAGCGCCGCTGGGCGCTCGGTGTGCTGAACACGGCCCTCGGCGGCGGGATGTCCTCCCGCCTCTTCCAGGAGGTCCGCGAGAAGCGCGGCCTGGCCTACAGCGTGTACTCGTACACCTCGGGCTTCGCCGACTGCGGTCTCTTCGGCGTGTACGCGGGCTGCCGCCCCAACCAGGTCCACGACGTGCTGAAGATCTGTCGGGACGAGCTCGACAAGGTCGCCTCCGACGGACTGACCGACGACGAGATCGCCCGCGCCATAGGCCAGCTCTCCGGCTCGACCGTCCTCGGCCTGGAGGACACCGGCGCGCTGATGAACCGCATCGGCAAGAGCGAGCTGTGCTGGGGCACCCAGATGTCCGTCGACGACATGCTCGCCCGGATCGCCGCGGTCACCCCGGACGAGGTCCGTGAGGTCGCCCGTGATGTGCTCGGACAGCGCCCCTCGCTGTCCGTCATAGGGCCGCTGAAGGACAAGCAGGCGGCACGCCTGCACGAATCCGTCTCCTAGAGAGAGTTCAGAGAGCAATGAGCAAGCTGCGCGTGGCGGTCCTCGGAGCCCAGGGCCGTATCGGTTCCGAGGCGGTACGGGCCGTCGAGGCCGCCGAGGACATGGAACTGGTCGCGGCGCTCGGCCGCGGCGACAAGCTGGAGACGCTCGCCGACGCGGGCGCCCAGGTCGCGGTCGAACTGACCACCCCGGCCTCGGTGATGGACAACCTCGACTACTGCGTGAGCCACGGCATCCACGCGGTCGTGGGCACCACCGGCTGGACCGAGGAGCGCCTCGCGCAGCTGAACACCTGGCTCACCGCCTCTCCCGAGACCGGCGTCCTGATCGCCCCGAACTTCTCCATCGGCGCCGTCCTGACGATGAAGTTCGCCCAGATCGCCGCTCCCTACTTCGAGTCCGTCGAGGTCGTGGAGCTGCACCACCCCAACAAGGTCGACGCCCCCAGCGGCACCGCCACCCGCACCGCCCAGCTGATCGCCGCGGCCCGCGCCGAGGCCGGCCTCGGCGCCCAGCCGGACGCGACCGCGACCGCCCTGGAGGGAGCGCGCGGCGCCGACGTCGACGGCGTTCCGGTGCACGCCGTACGCCTGCGGGGCCTGCTGGCCCACCAGGAGGTGCTGCTCGGCGGCGAGGGGGAGACTCTGACCGTCCGTCACGACTCCCTGCACCACTCCAGCTTCATGCCGGGCATCCTCCTGGGCGCCCGCCGCGTGGTCACCACTCCCGGCCTCACCTTCGGCCTGGAGCACTTCCTGGACCTGGGCTGACGGTCATGGGTGGAAAGATCACGTACGTCTTCCTCGCCACGGTCCTCGTCCTCGTCTTCGGCGTGGTGGCGATGGAGGGCGTCCTGCTCCTGCTGACCGGCGAACCGGCCGCCATGGGCATGGGCGCGGTCGCGTTCCTGCTGCCCTGCGTGGGCGGCTGGTTCCTCTGGAAGAACACCGCCTTCGCGCGGAACGCGCAGCGGCTCGCCCGCGAGCTGGAGGCCGAAGGCGGCCTGCCCGTGGACGAGTTGAAGCGCACGGCCGGCGGCCGGATCGACCGGGACTCGGCCGACGAGGTCTTCGCGCGGCGGCGCGCCGAGACCGAGGACTCCCCGGACGACTGGCGCTGCTGGTTCCGGCTCGCGGTCGCCTATCACGACGCCCGCGACACCCCGCGCGCCCGCAAGGCGATGCAGCGCGCGATCGCCCTCCACGAGGGCCGCACGGTCAGCGCGTAGCGGGGTCGGTCAGGTCAACGCGAGGCGTGGGCGCCGTACTCGGCGTTCCACGCCTCGACCGTGTCGGCGGCGCGGTCGAAGGCCTCGATGCGGGAGAGGAAGTCGGCGTTGTGGTCGGTGAGCAGCGTGATCTGCTCACCACCCTGCCGTACGAGAGCCAGCGCCTGGCCCTGCACGGTGCGGGGCAACCCCAGCCAGCGCACGGGCTGCTGCACCGTGCGGAGCTCCGTCACCTGCGGCCAGGCCACGGTCGCCGTCGAGAAGAACCCGACCCTGCGCACACCGTGACGGCTCACCCAGGTGCCCACGCGCAGCGCGCGCAGCGCGGCGGCGATGATCGCCGCGGCGAGCCCGAACGTCGCGACGGCACCGCCCGAGGCCGACGCCGCGGCGATGATCACCGCGGCGAAGAGCACGAACGACGCGAGCAGCAGAGCGAGCGCCGCCGACCCGACCCGCCAGGGTCCCGGACGGTAGGGACGACGCCACTCGTCGTGGTCGTCGTACGGCAGCGCGACGTCGTCGGACGCGTCAAAAGCGCGGTCGGCCGTCAGAAAAGGCAGGGGCACGACTGGTCCTCACTCACAAGCACGCTCGAAGGGGCTGTGCCCGGTGAGGCTACCCAGGTGGTCTCGACCGGGCCACCCCAGGGGGGCCGTACTGCTCAACGGCTGTCGGAAGCCTCGGACTGCTGCCGGTGGCCCTCGGCCGCACCCGACTGCATCGACGGGATTCCGAAGAGCAACGATCCGACGAGACCGGCCACGACGGTCAGTCCGACCAGCGTACGGCCCGCTACCTCGGAGACGCTGAGGCGCTCCCTTGGCGGCGGAGTGACGTTACTGCGGAAGCGGTCGGCATCAGCGACGAACGCGAACGGGACAGCTTCTCGCCGGCCGAACATGGGGTCACTCTCCTTGGAGTTCTCTGGTGTGCGGTGTCACAGAGACAGACGAGCAAAGTCACCATTCGGTGCCCGATTTCCCCGAATTGGCCAAAGAAAGTGGTCCGGGTGGGTGTGGGGGCAGGTGAGGGGCTCCGCTGTCAGTGGCTCCCCGTAGAGTGGGCGCCGCCCGAGCGACGCACTTTGGAAGGACCCCGCCGGTGACCGACACCCCCGCAGCAGACCTCAAGCCCAGTTTCCGCAGCGATGTGACCGTCGAGCTGGTGAAGCACAGCGCCGCCGACTCGGACGTGCTGTGGGCGGCCCGCGTCTCCACGGCGGGGGAGCAGTCGCTCGACGAGCTGCAGAAGGACCCCGAGCGGTCCACGGGGCTCATCAACTACCTGATGCGGGACCGCCACGGCAGCCCCTTCGAGCACAACTCGATGACCTTCTTCATCAGCGCCCCGATCTTCGTGTTCCGCGAGTTCATGCGCCACCGCGTCGGCTGGTCGTACAACGAGGAATCGGGTCGTTACAGGGAGCTGGAGCCGGTCTTCTACGTTCCCGACGCCTCGCGGAAGCTGGTCCAGGAGGGCCGCCCGGGCAAGTACGTCTTCGTCGAGGGCAGCGAGGCCCAGCAGGAGCTGACCGGCCGCGTCATGGAGGACTCCTACGTCCAGGCGTACGCGGCCTACCAGGAGATGCTCGACGCCGGCGTCGCCCGCGAGGTCGCCCGCGCGGTCCTCCCCGTCGGCCTCTTCTCCTCGATGTACGCCACGTGCAACGCACGCTCGCTGATGCACTTCCTCGGCCTGCGCACCCAGCACGAGCTCGCCAAGGTGCCGTCCTTCCCGCAGCGGGAGATCGAGATGGTCGGCGAGAAGATGGAGCAGCACTGGGCCCGGCTCATGCCGCTGACCTATGCCGCGTTCAACAAGAACGGCCGTGTGGCCCCTTAAAGCACAGATGTACGATCCCGTCACGCGAAGTGTCCGTATTGCGACGTTTCACGAAGTTCATCTAGGCTGATCAAACGGACCCGGCACTGCTTGAACCCCCGAGCAGGCAGTGCCGGGCTCCTTTCACACGTCCCCCGAGGGGGCACCGGGCGCTGAGCAGCGAGTAGCGTGTTACCCATGGCTCCGATCTCCACTCCGCAGACCCCCTTCGGGCGGGTCCTCACCGCCATGGTCACGCCCTTCACGGCTGACGGCGCAATCGACCTCGACGGTGCCCAGCGACTCGCCGCCCATCTGGTGGACGCAGGCAACGACGGCCTCGTCATCAACGGCACCACCGGCGAGTCCCCGACCACCAGCGACGCGGAGAAATCGGAGCTGGTACGAGCCGTACTGGACGCGGTCGGCGACCGCGCCCATGTCGTCGCCGGCATCGGCACCAACGACACCCATCACTCCATCGAGCTCGCCCGCACCGCCGAACGCGACGGCGCGCACGGCCTGCTCGCCGTCACGCCGTACTACAACAAGCCCTCTCAGGAGGGCCTGTACCGGCACTTCTCGGCCATCGCCGACGCCACCGAGCTCCCGGTGATGCTCTACGACATCCCCGGCCGCAGCGGCGTCCCGATCGACACCGAGACGATCGTCCGGCTCGCCGAGCACCCCCGGATCGTCGCCAACAAGGACGCCAAGGGCGACCTCGGCCGGGCCAGCTGGGCCATCGCCCGGTCCGGCCTCGCCTGGTACTCCGGCGACGACATGCTCAACCTGCCGCTGCTCTCCGTGGGCGCCTGCGGCTTCGTCTCCGTCGTCGGCCACGTCGTGACCCCCGAGCTGCGCGCCCTCCTGGACGCCCACCTCAACGGCGAGGTCCAGAAGGCCACCGAGATCCACCAGCGGCTCCTGCCGATCTACACGGGCATGTTCCGTACACAGGGCGTCATGACCACCAAGGCCGCCCTCGCCCTCCAGGGCCTCCCGGCCGGTCCGCTGCGCCTGCCCCTCGTGGAACTTTCCGCGGAGGAAACCGCCCAGCTCAAGCTCGATCTCGCCGCCGGCGGGGTACAGCTCTAACAACAGACTTCATAACTGAATATCCGATCGGTCAACGATCGACTGACAACAGCAAGTGCACGAATGTCATGCGCGCCACGTGCCCAAGCGGTACGTGGCGCGTGTGGTGAGGAGAGTCTTTTGAGTCATCCGCATCCTGAACTCGGCGCCCCGCCGAAGCTGCCCAAGGGCGGCCTGCGCGTCACCCCGCTCGGCGGGCTCGGTGAGATCGGCCGCAATATGACGGTCTTCGAGTTCGACGGCCGGCTGCTGATCGTCGACTGCGGCGTCCTCTTCCCCGAAGAGGAGCAGCCCGGCATCGACCTGATCCTGCCCGATTTCACCACCATCCGGGACCGCCTCGACGACGTCGAGGGCATCGTGCTCACGCACGGCCACGAGGACCACATCGGTGGCGTCCCGTACCTCCTCCGGCTCAAGCCGGACATCCCGCTCATCGGCTCCAAGCTGACCCTCGCCCTGATCGAGGCGAAGCTGCAGGAGCACCGGATCCGCCCCTACACCCTCGAGGTGAAGGAAGGCGACCGGGAGACCCTGGGCCCGTTCGACTGCGAGTTCATCGCGGTCAACCACTCCATCCCGGACGCGCTCGCGGTTGCCATCCGCACCCCCGCGGGCATGGCCGTCGCCACAGGCGACTTCAAGATGGACCAGCTCCCGATGGACGGTCGGCTCACCGACCTCCACGCGTTCGCGCGGCTCAGCGAGGAGGGCATCGACCTCCTGCTGTCCGACTCGACGAACGCCGAGGTCCCGGGGTTCGTCCCGCCGGAGAAGGACATCTCCAACGTCCTGCGGAACGTCTTCGCGAACGCCCAGAAGCGGATCATCGTGGCCAGCTTCGCCAGCCACGTCCACCGCATCCAGCAGATCCTCGACGCCGCCCACGAGTACGGACGCCGGGTGGCCTTCGTCGGCCGCTCGATGGTCCGCAACATGGGCATCGCCCGTGACCTCGGGTACCTCCGGGTCCCGGCGGGCCTCGTCGTGGACGTCAAGACCCTCGACGACCTGCCGGACGACGAGGTCGTGCTGGTCTGTACGGGATCCCAGGGCGAGCCCATGGCCGCGCTGTCCCGGATGGCCAACCGCGATCACCAGATCCGGATCGTCCAGGGCGACACCGTGATCCTGGCGTCCTCGCTCATCCCGGGCAACGAGAACGCGGTCTACCGCGTGATCAACGGCCTGACCCGCTGGGGTGCCAACGTCATCCACAAGGGCAACGCCAAGGTCCACGTCTCGGGCCACGCCTCGGCAGGCGAGCTGCTGTACTTCTACAACATCTGCAAGCCGAAGAACCTGATGCCGGTGCACGGCGAATGGCGCCACCTGCGGGCCAACGCCGAGCTCGGCGCGATGACGGGTGTCCCGAAGGACCACATCGTCATCGCCGAGGACGGCGTCGTCGTCGACCTGGTCGACGGCAAGGCGCGGATCGTCGGCAAGGTCCAGGCCGGCTACGTGTACGTCGACGGCCTCTCGGTCGGCGATGTCACCGAGGCATCCCTGAAGGACCGCCGCATCCTCGGCGACGAGGGCATCATCTCGGTCTTCGTGGTCGTCGACGCCTCCACGGGCAAGATCGTGAGCGGTCCGAACATCCACGCCCGCGGCTCCGGCATCGAGGACTCGGCGTTCGACGCCGTGATTCCGAAGGTCGAGCAGGCCCTGAACAAGTCGGCCCAGGACGGTGTGGTCGAGCCCCACCAGCTCCAGCAGCTGATCCGCCGTTCGGTCGGCAAGTGGGTCTCGGACACGTACCGGCGGCGTCCGATGATCCTCCCGGTCGTCGTGGAGGTCTGAGCAGCTCGCGCTGCCTGACCAGCGTCAACCCGGAGCGGGGCGCCTCGATTTGCATCGGGGCGCCCCGCTCCAGTACGTTTACGGCTCCGCCAGCAAGGGAAACCCGGCACCTTCGTGTGCCTGAACGGTTGACCGGAAGGGGCGGGGAATTCGACTCAGAACTTCTGATAAAGTCGGATCAACGCCGGAAAGCGGATCGGGAAAACCGAGAAGCCGGAAAGCACCGAGGAAATCGGATCGGAAAGATCTGATAGAGTCGGAAACGCAAGACCGAAGGGAAAAGCCCGGAGGAAAGCCCGAGAGGGTG
>NZ_JBHTTQ010000180.1:0-7727 GCF_042794475.1 Streptomyces sp. NPDC056527 | reverse complement strand
GCCTGAGGGGGGTGGCGGTCTTTCAGGAGCGGGGCTCAGGACTCCGTCGTACGGCGACGCACGGCGAAGACGACGGCCGCGCCCGCGAGGGCCGTGGCGCCGGCCGCGCCGAGCAGGGCGCCGGTCGGGACGCTCGCGCCCGTGGCGGCGAGGGAGCCGGAGCCGCCGACCGTGCCGCCGCCGGTGGTCGAGCCACCGCCCGAAGTCCCACCCGTGGTCGTGGTCGGCAGGGCGGTGTCCTTGTCCACGGTGAGGGCGACGGTCACGGGGTCGATGGCGGTGCCCGGCTGGTAGAACGCCTGGCCCCCCGGTCCCGCGAACTGGGCCGCGCCGTCCTTCGTCAGCCTGGCCGGGATGTTCGCGAGGGTGACGACACCGTTCTTCGCCGTGTAGTCGGCCTTCGACAGGTCGAGATCGGCGAAGGTCACGTCGTTCTTCTTGCCGGCGGCGGTGGCGACGTCCGCGACGAGCGTGCCGGTCGAGCCCTTGGCCTTCACCTTCACGTCGCTGATGGTCCAGTCGATGGTGTGGGCCGCGCACTCGAAGCGGACGGTGCCGTCGAAGCCCGCGTCGGCCTTGCGGGCGTTCGCGTCCCACTGGGCCGAGCCGAAGGCGAAGTCGTAGACCGCGCCGTTCTTCGTCGCCCCGCCGCTCGCCGTCGCCTTGCCGCCGCAGGTGTCGACGACGTACTTCCGCCAGGACTCCTTCACGCCCCAGGTGAGCTTGCCGTTCCGGACCGACGGGGTGCCCGTGGTCGGCTTGCCCGTGGGCGCGGTGGTGGGGGCGGTGGTCGGCGGCGCCGTGGTCTTCGTCGGGGTCGAGGTCGGGCTCGGCGTGGAGGTCCTGGTCGGCGTGGGCTTCGGGGACGGGGACGTGCCGCCCGCCTTGACCGTCAGGGTCGCCGCGTCGAGCGCGTCGCCCTCCTTGTAGAAGCCGGCGAACGCCTCGGCGCCGCCCTTGGTCAGCTTCGCCGGTATGTCCTTGAAGACCATCGCGCCGCCCGCGCCCTGGCCCGGTCGCACACCGGTCATGTCGAGCGCCGCCACGGCGACGTCGTCCCGTGTGACGAACGCGCCGTCCTTGCCCTTGGTGACCACGTCGGCGGTGATCTCGCCGGTCGGCGCGGCCGTGCCCTTGGTGGTCAGCTTCACGTCGGAGAGCGTGATGTCGAGGACGCCGCCGTGGGCCTCGAAGTGCACGCTGCCCTTGAAGGCGTTGGCGGTGGCGTGCGTCCCGGTGTCGTACGTCCCGGTGCCGTCCACGAAGGTGAAGACGCCGTTGTCCGCCGCCTGCTTCGCGCCGCCTCCGACCGTGGTCTTACCCTGCGCCATCGGCGAGGCGAGGTACTTGCGGAAGGACTCCTTGAAGCCCCAGTCCAGCGTGCCGTCCTTCAGCTCCATCGCGGGAGCGGCGGCGGCTGCTCTGTCCGCGCCGTCGGCCGCGAGGGCGGGCAGGGCGAAGACGCTCGCGCCGAGGGCGGCCGCGGTGGCGACGGCGGCGAGGACGACAGGACGTCGGGTGGCGGTGGGCATGGTGGGTGGTCTCCCTACGGGGGTGGGAATCGGGGGTTCAGTCGGAGGTGGCGGTGGAGGAGGAGTCCGTGCCGGAGGAGGAGTCGGCGGGGGATTCGGCGCCGCCTGAGGAGTCGGCGGAGGAATCGGTGTCTCCGGAGGAGGCCGCGGCGGCCTTGCGTCGGCGTACGACGGCGAGGGCGGCGAGGGCCGCAAGCAGGAGCACGCCCGCGCCGATGGCGAGATACGTGCCCACGCCGGTGGGCTCGCTGGAAGCGGCCGTCTTCGCGGCGGCGTCCGAAGCGGAAGCGGAGGCCGAGGCGGAAGCGGAGGCGGAGGGCTTCGCGTCGCTGCCGAGGTCCGGCAGCGCGGGCAACTGCGCCTGCGCGTCGACGGCGACGGCCAGCGACACGGGGTCCATCCCGGTCCCGGCCTTGTACATCCCGCCGAACGCCCTGGCGCCGCCCTCCGTGAGCGTCGCGGGCGCCTCCGTCAGCGCGGCGAGGCCGTTCCTGGGCGTGAAGTCGGCGGCCGTGAAGGCGATCAGGGGGACCGCCCTCTCGGTCTTCCCGCCGCGGGTGACATCGGCGGCGAGCGTGCCCTTGCCACCGGTCACCTTGACCGTGACCGCGCCGAGAGTGAGGTCGAGGTGGGTGCCGGTGAAGCGGACGGCGCCGGCGAATGCGGCGTCGAGGCTCTGCTTCGCCGGGTCGTACGTCCCCCTGCCCTGCGGGAAGCGGAAGAGCGCGCCGCCGTCCTGGGCACCGCCGGACAGGGCCCACTCGCCCTGGGCGATGGAGCCGGTGACGTACTCGCGGAAGGTGCGGCGCACGCCCCAGTCGACCGCCGCGTCCCGGAAGGATCCGGTGGCGGCGGAGGAACCTGCCGTCGGCCGGGGCGACTTGGTGGCGCTCGGCTGGGCGGCCGCCTCGACGTCGACGGTGAGGCTGATCGGGTCGAGCGGCGTCCCGGCCGTGTAGTACCCGGCGAAGGCACGCGCGCCCTGCGAGGTCAGCGTCGTGGGGACGTTGCCGAGAGAGATCGGGCTGCCGCCGCCGCGCATGTCGATGCCGGACAGGTCGAGGGAGGCGAGCGGGACCTGGGAGGAGGTCGTGATCCGCCCCGTCCCCTTGGCCTTGTTGGCCATGTCGGCGTAGAGCGTGCCTCGCCCGCCCTCGATCCGGACGCGGGGCCTGCTGATCCTCAGGTCCAGCTCGTGGGAGCCGTCGGTCTTGCGGTGGCCGAGGAAGTGCACTCCGCCCGTGAAGCCGGCCTCGAAGGAGCCGCTCGCCGGATCGTAGGAACCCTGGGCCGAATGGAAGCGGAACCGGCTGCCGCCGACGGTGGCGGCGCCGCTGGTGAGGTTCCAACTGCCGTGGGCGATGGGGCCCGTGACATAGCGCTGGAAAGAGGACTTGATCCCCCAGTCGAGTCTGCCGCCCTGGACCACACGGCCCGCCGCGTGGGCGGCGGTGGCCGGGAGCAGCGACCCGAGGAGCGCGGCGAAGAGCGCGAGGACGAGCGCCCGGGCCGGTCTGGACAGCAGCATGGAACCCCTCCGAGGGCTAGCAAGTGAGGTAAGGCTAACCTAAGCTACCCGGAGTCGAAACGACAGGCTGCTGCCCAGAACGAACAGGACGGTGCTTCCCCGTGCAGAGATCTCGCCTCGCGGGTGTGCTGGTATCGGCACTCGCCCTCGCCCTCACGGCGACCGGCTGCGGCGGCGGAAGCGCACCCGGAGAGGCCACGCCCCCGAGCACCGCCCAGTCCGCCCCCGACCGGGTCGAACCCCTCGCCGGGAGCCCGAAGTCGAAGCTGCCCGTCACGGTCGGCTCGGCGGACGGCCGCCGGGTCACCGTCGCCTCCACGGAGCGGATCGTCCCGCTCACCGGCTCGCTCAACGAGATCGTCTTCACCCTCGGTCTCGGCGAGCGGGTCGTCGCCCGCGACATCACCGCGACCTTCGAACAGGCCGCGAAGCTGCCCGTGGTGACCCGCGCTCACGACGTCTCCGCCGAGAGCGTGCTGTCGCTGCGGCCGACCGTCGTCCTCGCCGACACCTCCACCGGGCCGGCCGAGGCGATCGAGCAGATCCGTGACGCGGGCATCCCGCTCGTCGTGGTGGAGCCGGCGAAGGAGCTCGCGGACGTCTCCACCCGGATCGACGCGGTCGCCGCCGCGCTCGGCGTACCGGACGCGGGGGCCGCGCTGAAGAAGCGCACCCAGGACCGGATCGACGCCGTCGGCAGGGACGTTCCCGCCGAGCAGAAGGACAGGCCGCGGGTGGCCTTCCTCTACGTACGGGGATCGGCGGCCGTCTATCTGCTCGGCGGGGCCGAGTCCGGGGCCTCGTCCCTCCTGGAGGCGGCGGGAGCCATCGACGCGGGCAAGGAGTCCGGCCTGAGGAAGGACTTCACCCCCATCACGAGCGAGGCACTGGCCGCCGCCGCGCCCGACGCGATCCTCGTGATGAGCAATGGACTCCAGTCCGTCGGCGGCGTCGACGGACTGGTGAAGATCCCTGGCGTCGCGGAGACACCGGCAGGGATGGACCGCAGGGTCGTCTCGATCGACGACGGCGTACTCCTCAACTACGGCCCGCGCACGGACCAGGTGCTGCGCTCCCTGGTGACACAGCTGTACGGGGCGGCGAAGTGACGGCCGTCGACGACTCGATGACACCGCGCGGGACGTCGCCGTCCCGGCCGACGGAGCCGGCCCCGACCGAACCGGACGCGTCGGCCCGGTCGGCGCATGCGACGTCGGATCCGGCGCCGCGGGCCCCGGCCGTGCGCACAGGAGGCGCCTCCGTGCCCGAGTCCTCGGGCCCGCGCGCCGCGGTCGAGCCCGCGAGCGAATCCCGGGGCCGGGCCCCGGGCTCCCCGCGCCGCGCCCCCCGCGGCACCGCCGCCACGCTCACCCTCGTCCTGCTCGCCGTACTGGCGATCCTCGCCCTGCTCTCCGCCGGCGTCGGGGCGTACGAGATCCCGCCGGGGGACGTACTGGCCTCCGTCCAGCACCGTCTCGGCCTCGGCGGCCACGCCCTGGAGCGCTCCGCGGAGAGCGTCCTGTGGAACATCCGGCTGCCCCGGGTCGTCCTCGCGATCCTCGTCGGCGCCTCACTCGGCTGCGCGGGGGCCCTGATGCAGGGCGTGTTCGGCAATCCGCTCGCCGAGCCCGGTGTCATCGGCATCTCGGCCGGCGCGGCCGTGGGGGCGGTCGGGGCGATCGCGCTCGGGCTCGGCTTCCTCGGCAACTGGACGGTCACCTTCTGCGCGTTCGTGGCCGGCCTCGCGACCGTCCTCCTCGTGTACGCGATGTCCCGCTCGGACGGCCGTACGGAAGTGGTGACGCTGATCCTCACCGGCATCGCGGTGAACGCCTTCGCGGGCGCCCTGATCGGTCTGTTCATCTTCTTCGCGGACAACGCGCAGATCACCCAGATCACCTTCTGGCAGCTCGGCTCGCTCGCCCAGGCCACCTGGCCGAAG
This sequence comes from Streptomyces sp. NPDC056527, assembly GCF_042794475.1. Classification (NCBI taxonomy): domain Bacteria; kingdom Bacillati; phylum Actinomycetota; class Actinomycetes; order Kitasatosporales; family Streptomycetaceae; genus Streptomyces; species Streptomyces sp. NPDC056527. The sequence continues at coordinate 2,725 of NZ_JBHTTQ010000180.1, read as the reverse complement.
GTCCTCGCCGTACTGCCGTGCGCGCTGGCCGGGCTGGCCGTCGCCCCGCTCCACGCCCGCAAGCTGGACCTCCTCGCGCTCGGCGAGCGGCCCGCGCGGCACCTGGGCGTGGACGTGGAGCGGCTGCGGATCGTCCTGATCCTGGTGGTGGCACTGCTGACGGCGGCGGCGGTCGCGGTGGCGGGGATCATCACGTTCGTCGGTCTGCTCGTCCCGCATCTGCTGCGGATGGCGAACGGTCCGGGCCACCGCTTCCTGGTGCCGGGCAGCGCGCTCGGCGGCGCGGTGGTCCTCGCGGCCGGCGACCTGGCGGCCCGTACGGTCGCGGCGCCGGCCGAACTCCCCCTGGGCGTCCTGACCGCCCTCTTCGGCAGCCCGTTCTTCTTCTGGCTGCTGCGCAGGACCCGTCGCAGGCAAGGTGGTTGGGCATGATCCGCGGTCTTCTCGCCCGTCGTACGCGGGAGCTGCCCGCTCCTCCCCGGACCGGCGAGGTCGTCGCCGAGGCGCGAGGGCTTCGTGTCGGCCTCGGTGGACGGGAGGTGCTCGACGGGGTCGACGCCGTCGTACGGGCCGGTGAGGTGCTGGCGCTGGTCGGGCCCAACGGGGCCGGGAAGTCGACCCTGCTGGCCGCGCTCGCCGCCGACCTCCCGCCGTCCGGCGGGGAGGTGCGGATCTGCGGGCGGTCCGCGGCCGACTGGTCGGCGCCCGAACTCGCCCTGCGCCGGGCCGTGCTGCCGCAGGCGGCCGCGCTCGCGTTCCCCTTCCCGGTCGGGGATGTGGTCCGGATGGGCCGAGCCCCGTGGGCCGGGACCAGGCACGAGGAGGAGGACGAGGCCGCCGTCGCGGCGGCCATGGCGGCCACCGAGGTGGAGCACTTCATCAGCCGCCCGTTCTCCGCGCTCTCCGGCGGCGAGCGCGCCCGGGTCGCCCTGGCCCGGGTACTCGCCCAGCGGACTCCGCTGCTGCTGCTCGACGAACCGACGGCCGCGCTCGACCTGCGTCACCAGGAACTCGTCCTGCGCGTCTGCCGGGAACGCGCCGCGGCCGGTGTCGCGGTGGTCGTCGTACTGCACGACCTCGGTCTCGCCGCCGCGCACGCGGACCGCGTCGGGGTGCTGCACGACGGCCGGATCGCGGCCGAGGGACCGCCCTCCGAGGTTTTCGAGGAGGAGTTGCTGAGCCGGGTGTACCGGCAGCCGGTGGAGGTGCTTCCGCACCCGCGGACCGGCGATCCACTGGTCGTCCCGCGCCGCGCCCCGCTTGCCGCCGAAACGGACAAACCCGGCTCCTTGACCAGCACTTGACCCTGCCTTGGGCGCCCGATGAGCACGTCGTGACCTTGCCGTTCCCGCGCCCGGAAGGTGAGAGTCGAATCACTGGACGTCCCGGTTCGAGTGAGGTAAGCCTCGGTTAAGTTAGGTCCGCCTCACCCCGTCCCCGCCCTCACTGGAGCCCCTATGCGAGCCGTCCGTCTCTCCGTCGTCACCGCCGCCACCACGGTGGCGGCTCTGACCGCCGTCACGGGCTGCACCCAGAAAAGCGACGCCAAGGGCGACGACGGTTCGATCCGGGTCGTCGCGAAGGACGACTCCTGCGAGGTCTCGAAGAAGGAGTTCCCGGCCGGGCACGTGAAGCTCGCCGTCGAGAACAAGGGCACGAAGGTCACCGAGGTCTACGTCCTGTACCCGGACGACCGGATCGTGACCGAGCGCGAGAACATCGGCCCCGGTACGAAGGCCACCATCACCGCCGAGGTCAAGGCCGGTGACTACGAGATCGCCTGCAAGCCCGGCATGAAGGGTGACGGCATCCGGCAGAAGGTCACCGTGACCGGTGGCGCCGCGGCCGCGAAGCGCTCCCCCGAGATGGACGCCGCCGTCGCCGCCTACCGCCAGTACGTGCAGGCGCAGGCAGACGAGACGCTGCCCAAGGTGAAGGTCTTCACCGACGCCGTCCGCGCCGGTGACATCGAGGCGGCTAAGAAGGCGTACGCCGACTCCCGTATCGGCTGGGAGCGCACCGAGCCCGTCGCCGAGTCCTTCGGCGACATCGACCCGAAGGTCGACGTCCGCGAGGACGGCCTGGAGGACGGGCAGGACCCGGCGAAGGACTGGACCGGCTGGCACCGCCTCGAGAAGGCGCTCTGGCAGGACAAGAAGATCGGCGACCGGGAGAAGCAGCTCGCCGACATCCTCGACAAGGACCTCGCGGACTGGGTGAAGCGGGTCGGCAAGGCCGACATCACCCCGACCTCGATGGCCAACGGCGCCAAGGAGCTCCTGGACGAGGTCGCCACCGGCAAGGTCACCGGCGAGGAGGAGCGCTACTCGCACACCGACCTGGTCGACTTCAAGGCCAACGTCGAGGGCGCGCAGAAGTCGTTCGAGCTGCTCAAGCCGGTCGCGTCGAAGAACGACCCGAAGCTCGTCGCCGAGCTCGACAAGCAGTTCGCGGCGCTGAACACGCTCCTCGACAAGTACCGCACGGACAAGAGCTCCTACGTCTTCACCTCGTACGACAAGGTCGGCAAGGCCGAGCGCAAGGAGCTGTCGGACGGCGTCAACGCGCTGGCCGAGCCGCTTTCCAAGCTCGCTGCCGCGGTTGTGAAGTAGGGGACGCCGACATGTCCCACTCCGACGAGAACCACACGAGCGACAGCGACCCGCGCGAGTCCGACGCGACCTCGCGGCGCAGGCTCCTCGGCTGGGGCGGCGCCGGGCTCGCG
>NZ_JBHTTQ010000179.1:0-7807 GCF_042794475.1 Streptomyces sp. NPDC056527 | reverse complement strand
GATTCGCCCCGCGGTCCTGGTCTCGGGCCCGTCCGCCGGGGAGGAGGAGGCGGCCGGGGAGCGGCCCCGTGAGGGGAGCGGAACCGCTCGATGGTTCGATGCATCACCCTCGCAATCGAAACCGGCACGGGCAACACATCCCCAGGTTCTTTGCGCAAGATCTGAGGTTCCCCTTCGGTAACAAGGGAGTTCGGGCACGTCGAGGTGTCACTCACCTCGACTGCGTCCGCGTCACGGGAGCGTCGCCGTCACACCACGTCCCGGAGCGTGGTCCACGCGGCCCCGGCGTCCAGCAGCGGCGGGGTCACCGAGCGCCGGCGGCCGGGCCCGTGGGTGATCGCGTACCGTACGGCCGCGGGGCCGGCCTTCGGGAAGGCCGAACGGAGGAGGGCGACGGTACCCGTGACGAAGGGCGCTGCGGCGCTCGTACCGCTCAGGACGAGGGGGCGGCCGTCGAGTCCCAGCCCCGGGACGCGGTCGCCGGGGGCGCCGACTCCGTTCCGGCCGATGGACACACCGCGGTTGGACTGCGGCATCGGGTGCCCGGCGCGGTCGTACGCGGTCACCGGGACGACCCACGGATGGTCGGTGAGGACGGAGGGGCCCACCCTGCCCTGGTTCCCGGCGGCGACCACGACGACCACGCCCCGGTCGGCGGCGTGGTCGAGGGCGGTCTCCAGCGCGTGGTCGCGGACACCGGAGGGCGAGGGCTGGGCCATGCTGAGGTTCAGGACATGGGCGCCCGCGTCGACGGTCTCCATGATCGCCTCGGCCAGCTCTCCCGTCCGTACGCCGGAAAGGCAGGTCGCCGGACCGCCGTCGGTCGGACGGTCGGTGAACAGCGGCCGGGACACGAGGGTGCACCGAGGGCAGACGCCGTTGTTCCCGGCGATGATCCCGGCGACCGCCGTGCCGTGCGCACAGCACACGTCGGTGCCGCGGCAGGCTCCCGCCACGGCCGTCAGCTCGCGGACCGGGTGGCCCTCCAAGGCGGGATGGTCCAGGGCGACACGGCCGTCGATCAGGCCCACCACGACCGAGGACCGGCCGGCGGTGCGCGCCATCAGCGGCCTGAGGCCGACCAGGTCCAGGGGGTCCACGGGCGCCCCTCTCTCCTCCGCCCACCGGGGTGCGCGAGCGGACTACGGGGTCACCGGCACGTCTCCATGCAGTAGTCGAAGCACTCGTACCACTCGGGCGAGCCCCACGGGTGGTCGTCGTCGCAGACGACACGACACTCCCTCGCGCAGTACGACTCCAGCTGCGGGAAGAGCCGGTCGCCCCGCGTTTCCGGGACCGGGCGCGCGCTCTCGAGTTCGCGCTCGAATCCGGGGATGCGCATCGGACGTCACCTCTTCTCCTCGCGTAGCGGGTGCCGGGCGGTCACCACGTTTCCGAGCACAGCTCGGTCACGCAACGCTGCACGCACTTCTGGTAGTTGGGCGAACCCTTGCACTTGTGGCGGCAGACCGGGCGCAACTCCTCCTCGCAGGTGAAGAACTGGGGGTGGAGCAGGTCACCGGTGGGCACGCCGTGTGCCGGCGGCTCGACGGCGAATCCGGGGATACGCATGTCCGTTCGCCTCCTTCTCTCGACGGTTACCGGTCGTAGTAGTCCTGGAACGGGGAGACCAGGAAGGGGAAAAGACCGGCGAGACCCACGCGGACGAAGCTCTTCTCGACGACGTTGGTCTGGCGGTGGGTGTACGAGAAGACGACCGTGACGACGGTCTGCGACCCGGTGCTGAGCCGGGACGGCGAGGCTTCCACCGCCGAGAGGACGTAGCCCTGCTCGCGCTTCTCGTTGGACGTCTTGTAGATCGCCTGGGACCTCACCATCAGATAGTTGAGGGCCCGTCCGGCCGGGTCGGTTCCCGTGTTGTCGTTGAGCTGCAGCAGGCGGTCGAGCAGTGCGCCGGCGCCCCGCTCGAACTCCTTGCGGGAGGTGCCGTCGGGGCGGTCGATCGCCCGCATCAGCTCCTTGCTGTCGAATGCCCAGATCTTCTCGACGCGGACGACGGGGACGGAGAGTCCCTGGCAGGCGCCCGGGGGAGCGATCGGGCCGAGACGGCCGACGACCACGGCGAGGTCGCGGTGGTCGGGGACCGGGCGCAGGGCCTCCACGAGATCGTCCAGATCGGTCGGGTCGGTCGGGTCCAGGATGTAGGTGTCGACGCCCTGGACGGAGAGGACGAAGCACATCTGCCGGGCGATGTAGCGGTTCTCCGGTGCGGAGAGGACCCGGTACATCGCGTCGGCGTCGGTGTTGTCGGTCCTGCCGTCGGCGCCCGCGACATGGAGGAACTCGTGCTGGACGGAGGCGTCGGGGAAGACGGCGTGGACGCCACCCAGCACGTAGACGTAGCCGGCGGTGGTGTCGCCGTCGCCTCCTCCGCCGTCCGGGGCGGCGGCTGTGGCGCAGCCGCAGCCGGCCTGGGTGACGGTCGGCTCGGCGGCGGGCGCGGTGCGGAGATCCTCGGGGGCGGGCGTCGGGGCGGGAGGGTTGCGTACCTGGGCCTCGGGCGGGGGACTCGTGGCGATGCCGGTGTCGGTGATCTCGGGGTCCATCAGTCACTCCTCACGCACACTCTGTCGGACCGTCAGACCGGGGTGGGGGACTCCGCCTCCGGCGCCCTGTCGTGCGGGCGCTTCGCGCAGCGCCTCAGAGGCCCCGCCCGCCGCCGATCGTCATCCACCGGTTCAGCGCGTCGGCCCTGCGGCCACAGCCACCGCAGGGCCGGATCCCCACCGCCGAGGTCACCCGGGCGACGGCGTCGCCGAGCCCGGTCTCCGTACCCTCGCGCGCGAAGCCGGGGATGCGGACTTGATGGCGGGCCTTGTCGTGGCGAGTGCCACGGGAGTCGCGTGCCGCTCGTCCCCGAGGCGCACCCCGACCGCTCGTTGCACTGTCAACCATCCTGCTCACATCCCGGGGTTGAACCACACGGCGCCACACGGCGCGCTCCCACCCCCCACCATTTTCCTCCCGAGAGGCTCCGGCCGCACGCCGATCGAACCGGACCGGTCGGCCCCGCGCCGCAGCGGCGACGAGCGACCGTGGCGCGTCAATGAGAGGGGCCCTCGACACCTGAATGGGCGTCAGATGGGCGGGGGTTGACTGTCATGCGATTGCTGCTGGATGTGGTCGATTCCATGCGTTTGCGGTGCCCGCAAGGGCAGCGATCGATCAATTCTGGTCGAGGTCGGTCGGTGCGGAGGTTCTCGTTCCAGCAAGGTCACATGGCGTACCCGAACTGACTATTCTCCCCTGCGTGTTGCGCTGCACTCACAGCGAGTCACCGAACGCTGTGCCGCGCATGGACGGAGCCTGGCCGCAGGGAGGCGTGACCACCGATGCGATCTCGAACCGAACCGTCGGGGGCACCCATCAGAACACCTCTGCTCGGCCCGGCGAAGTACCGACCGCTCCTGTCGGCGCGCCGCACCACCCCCAGTCCACTCATTCCAGACTGTTTAGGGACCCCTCGATGGTTCGTACAGGTTCAACGCCCGGAGGCCTGCCACGCGCAGCGGCTCCGGCATGGCTAGTCCCCCCCGGTGTTCTGGCCGGGGCCTGCGGCATAGCGCTGATCTTCGTCCCCGCGCAGATACGCGTGCCGGTTGCCTGGTGCGGCCTCGTCGCCGTCGTCCTGACCGCCATCGTCTCGGCCGGTACGGCGCGCCGGGCGCGCTCGGCGGAGGAGGCCCGCCACGCGCGGGCGAGTGCCGAGGTACAGCAGTACTACGCGCAACGTGAAGCCGCGCTGCTCGGGCGCCTCGCGGATCAGCGGGCCACCACGGTATGGCTCGCCGAGGAACTCCTCCCCGCGGCCGTCGCCCGGATGCAGAAGGGTGACCCCGCTTCGGAGATCCTGCAGTCCGTCTCGTTCGGGGAACACCTCGACAGCGAGTTCGCCGAAGCGCTCCGGCAGGCGCTGCGGACGCTCCTGGAAGCCGTGGAGGCCGAGGAGCACACGCGGGACTCCTCCCAGCGAGCACTGGTGGCGATCGCGCGAAGGGTCCAGGCGATCGTGCATCAGCTAGCCAAGGACCTCCGCGACATGCAGATCCTGCACGGTACGGATCTCGTGGTCTCCCACGGCCTGCAGGCCATCGACCATCGCAACGCCCTGATCGGACGCCTCGCGGCGAGCGTCGCCGTACTGGGTGACGCCCGGCCCGGGCGCCAGTGGTCGAAGGCGATCCCCCTCTACGACGTCGTGCGTGGGGCCATGTCACGCATCGTGGACTATCCCCGCGTGAAGCTGCAGTCGGTGACGGAAGTGGCCGTGATCGGCCAGGGAGCCGAGCCGCTGATCCATGTGCTCGCCGAGTTGCTGGACAACGCCACGACCTTCTCGCCGCCGCACACCCCGGTCGAGGTGAGCGCGAGCGAGGTGCCGTCCGGTATCGCCATCGAGATCGAGGACCGTGGGGTCGGGCTCACCGAAGAGGTCCGGCAGCGCATCGACCGCGTCATGGCGCGGGCGGCGTCGGGCCTGGACCTGGCCGACCTGGGCGAGGCGACGCAGCTCGGCCTGCCCGTCGTCAGCAGGCTGGCCCGCGAGAACGGCCTCGAAGTCCATCTGCGCACCTCCGCCTACGGAGGAGTGCGGGCCGTGGTGCTCGTTCCGCGGAGCGTGATCACCACGGTTCAGCAGCCTCCCCAGAAGGTCCAACCGTTCGCGCCGAAGCACCTGGGCGCGCCGATCGTGCCGAGGCCGACGATGACGCGCGATGCCGCAGCAGAACCCGCCGAGGTCAGACAGACCGTCAACGGGCTGCCGCAGCGGCGACGGGAGTCGCCCGTTCCGACACCGGTCGTCCGCACGGCCCCCCAGCCCCCCACCACTCCGGCCGCCGGGACGGCCGGCGCCGCCCGGCAGCCGGGCCTGATGTGGGAGGCGTTCAGCGGTGACAAGAGGTCGGGTATCGACCCTTCCAGCCACACCAGCGAGCCATCAGATGAGGATGAGTAACCGTGACGCCACTGCCAAACATGGACTGGATGCTCAAGGAGCTCGCGGCCAGCGTCCCGTACGTGCGACACGTGGTCGCACTGTCGTCGGACGGTTTGTGCATCGGTCAAGCGAACACGGAGACCGACACCGCTGACGCCATCGCCGCCGCCTGCTCGGGCATGCAGAGCCTGGCGAAGGCCATCGCGCAGAAGTTCCCCCACGGAGACGGCTCGACGCGCATGGTCGGCATCGAGGTCGACGGCGGCTACTTCTCCCTGATGGCGGCAGGACCTGGGGCCTATCTCGCGGTGCTGGCCGACGAGGAGGTGGACGCGGGGTTGCTGGGCGACCGCATGCGCACGCTCGTGGTCAGGATCGGCCAGCACATGACCAGTCCGCCTCGGGATGACGTCGGGCAGGCGATGTGACGTCAGAGCACCAGGACTCATGGGATGAAGGCAGTCCCGTACCGCTGTACGTCATCTCCGGTGGCCCGGGTTCCACGGCGAAGGCCTTCAACCTGGTCACCCTCATCACGTCGAGGTCCGCACCCGAACCCGCGATGCAACCAGAGCAGGCGGCGATCCTCAGCATGTGCCAGTACCCGCTGTCGGTGGCCGAGATATCCGCGTATCTCAGTCTGCCGTTCAGCGTCCTCACGGCGCTGCTCTCCCAGCTCGTCGAGGACGGGCGAGTCGAGGCCATCGCTCCCGTTCCCGTCGCGGCGGTTCCCGAACTCGGCCTTCTGGAGGCGGTGATCCATGGACTACGCAATCTCTGACGCACCCACCGGCCCCCGCGGCACGGACGTGCTGCTGCCGCACGGCGCCCGGGGAGTCAAGGTCGTCATTGTCGGCGGCTTCGGGGTCGGCAAGACGACCATGGTCGGGGCGGTGAGCGAGATCTCGCCGCTGACCACGGAAGAGACCATGACGCAGGCCGGCGTCGGGATCGACCACAACCCCGGCGCGGAGGGCAAGAACACCACCACCGTCGCCATGGACTTCGGCCGCATCAGCATCAACGAGGAGCTGATCCTCTATCTCTTCGGGACGCCGGGGCAGGAGCGGTTCTGGTTCCTGTGGAACGGCATCTTCGAAGGCGCGCTCGGCGCCGTGGTCCTCGTCGACACCCGGAGGATCGAAGTCTGCTTCGAGATCATCACCCGCCTGGAAGACCGCCGCGTGCCCTTCGTCGTGGCCGTCAACACCTTCCCCGAGGCCCCGCAGCATCCGATCGCTGCTCTGCGTTCCGCCCTGGACCTCAACGAATCCGTGCCCATCGTCACCTGTGACGCGCGTGACCGGTCGTCCTGCCGCGACGCGCTGCTCTCGCTGATGGGCTACCTGTGCACCCTCGCCGCCGCTCAGGAGTCCGCATGACCTTCCCGCCCGCTGACCACACCACCACGGAACCGGGGCTCGTCCCGCCCCCGAGCTGCCCGGCCCACGCCGCCGCGGGAGTCGAGGGAGTGACCCGGCTCCATGGCGCCGCAGCCGAGACCGACCCCATGGGTCTGTACGAGAAGCTGCGTGCCGCCCACGGTCCGGTGGCACCCGTCCTGCTCGAAGGGGACGTCCGTGCCTGGCTCGTCCTGGGCTACCTCGAGAACCGTGATGTGGCCACCCGTTCCACCCAGTTCTCCCGCGACCCCCGCACCTGGCACGGGTGGAAGAGCGGCGAGATCGACGCCGAGACCTCGCCGCTCGTGCCGATGATCGGCTGGCGTCCCGACTGTGTCTGTGCGGACGGCGAAGAGCACCAGCGCCTGCGTGGCGCGGTGACGGCCAGCCTCAACCAGTTCGACCAGCGTGGCATCCGCCGCCACATCACCCGCTTCGCGCACCAGCTGATCGACGAGTTCTGCGAGAGCGGCAGGACGGAGCTGGTCGGTCAGTTCACCGAGCCCCTGCCCATGCTCGTCCTCACCCACCTGCTGGGGATGCCGGACGAGGACGGTCCCAAGCTCGTCCACGCCGCCCGGGACCTCTTCAAGGCCACCGAGACGTCGCTCGCCAGCAACGCCTATGTCCTGGAGACCCTCAAGCAGCTCGTCGCCGCCAAGCGCGCCGTGCCCGGGCAGGACATCGCCTCCGTGCTGATGGCCCACCCGGCCGACCTCAGCGACGAGGAGGTGCAGCACCACCTGCGCCTCATCCTGCTCGCGGGATACGAGACGACCGCCAATCTGATGGCCAACGTGCTGCGGATGACGGTGACCGACCCGCGGTTCCGTGGGTCGTTGGCCGGCGGCCAGATGACCCTGCCCGAGGCGGTGGAGCAGGTGCTCTGGGACGAGCCGCCGTTGATGGTGTGCCCGGGCCGCTGGGCCACCGGCGACACCTCGCTCGGCGGTCAGGAGATCAAGGCGGGCGACATGCTGCTGCTCGGACTGGCCGCCGGCAACGTCGATCAGGCCGTCCGCCAGGATCCCTCGACCCGCGTGCACCACAACCGCGCGCACCTGTCCTTCAGCGCGGGCGCCCATGAGTGCCCCGGCCAGGACATCGGTCGTGTCATCGCCGACACCGGCATCGACATCCTGCTCACCCGGCTTCCCGACATCAGCCTCGCGATCGCCGAGTCCGAGCTCACCTGGCGCTCCTCGACCTGGGCCCGGCATCTGACGGCCCTGCCCGTGAAGTTCGCCGGCCGCGTTCCGGAGACCCGCGACCTGCTGGCACCGCTGCCGGCCCCGCCCCCGCCGACCATCGGCATGCCTGCGGCGCCCCGCGTGCCGGTATCCGAACCCCGCGTCTCGTGGCGGGCGCGGCTGAGGCGGTTGCTGCGGCTGCGATAGCCCGGTCGCAACGGAGCCGCGACCACAGGCGAGGGGCTGCCGGACCA
>NZ_JBHTTQ010000178.1:0-7827 GCF_042794475.1 Streptomyces sp. NPDC056527 | reverse complement strand
GCCCCGGACTACCGGGGCGGCCGCCTTCGTACGTGTGCCGCTCTGCGCGCCTCACTGACGCGGTACGGGCTCCCCGCTCGCGTCCACGACCGTACGGCCGCCCAGCGGCTGCTCAAGGGTCACCGTCCGGGTGACCTCCACCGCGATGGCGATGCATGCCCGGCCCGGATCGATCGGCCGCTCGGTCACCTGCACGGCGACCTTGTCCGCCCGCTCCTTGGCCGTCGCCGTGTACTCGCTGCACACCCCGCCCCAGAAGGTCACCGACAGCTTCGTGCCGGAGCCGTCGACCCGGTACGACGTGAGCTGTCGCTCGGGCGCCGTGCCCTCTCCCGGGTCCTGCGTCGGGGGCGGCGTCGGACTGGGCTTGGCCGGGGGCGCCAGATGCTCGGGAGCCACCGCCGTCCGTACGACCGTGTACGGCTTCGCGCCGGCCTCCGCCTCCACCCGGAACAGCCACGACGGTACGAGCGCCCGCTCACCGTCCACGAACTGCGACGCGAGCCCGAAGACCGCGCCCGTGACCGCCAGCTCCTTCGGCTTCGCGTCCGGCTTGCAGGTCGTCGCCGGAGTGTCCGCGCCGCCCTCCGTGCCGGCCGGCGGATCCGTCGCACAGCCGCCGATGCCGATCGAGCCCGGCCCGGAGGACGCCTTGTTCAGCTCCTCCAGGGCCTTCTCCGCCCCGACCACCGGATAGCTGTCGCTCTTCACCGGGTCCTTCAGCTGTCCGCTGCCCGAGACCAGCTCACCCCCGGGTCCGACATGGATCCCGGTCGACCAGCCGTAGGTCGGCAGCCCGCCGACCACCGGATCGGCGTTGACCACCCGTACCGCGCCCATCAGCTGGCTCGTGTCCAGCTTCGCGTCCTCCTGGCCGATCGCCTTCAGTACGGGAGTGGCCGCCGCCCTCGCCGCCGCCTCGCTCACCGGCCCACCGCTCGGAGGCTTCGTCTCGCCCGGAGGCGGGCACGCCTTGCCCTTCAGGCAGGTGTCGCCGACCGGGCCCCCGTCGTAGCGGGAGAAGGTCCAGCTGCCCGGCGCCTCGGCCGCCACATCGAGCCGCAGCCCGGAGCCGTCCTTCTCCGGCGCGATCTTCCAGACCCCGCCCTCGAGACGTGGCGCGCCCGCGATGCCGAGCGCCTGCGCCAGCCGGGTCACCTCCGCCGGGGTGACCCGGCCCTCGGGCCGATGGACCGCGGCCGAGGAGGGCCCTTGGGGCAGCGGGCCCTTGGCCTTGTAGACGGCGCCACTGCCGTTCGGGTCGGGCTCACCCGGCGCGATACCGGGCCCGCCGTCGCTGCCGCTCTTGTCGTCGAGCTTCAGCGGCGGGGGAGCGGCCGCACCGGCGGGCCGGGTGGCATCGCCGTCGGCCGCCGTGGCGGCGAGATACACCCCGCCGCCCCCGACGAGCAGGACGCTCGCCGCCACCGAGGCGACGAGCATCGGCCGGTGCCGCATCCGCCGGTTCTCCGTACCGCTCACCACATCGCTCCTTCGTCCCTGACCCGGAAGACATCTCCCCGGGAGACATCAGTGGGACGGAATGGGCGAGCGGGTGGTTCCGTCCCTCAGTCGCCGTATTCGGAGGTGGCGTCGATCAGCCGCGCAGAGGCGGGCGGGACGACCACGCCGTGGATCAGTGCGGGGGAGACGGGGGCGGGGGCGTCGGCCGCCGGAACCACCCAGTGGGGGGCCATGCGCGCACTGTCTCCGCGCAGCTGGGCCAGGCTGAACTCGGACTCCTGATGCTCACGAGGAGCGGGGTACGTGGACATACGCGCACCGTACGCACGCCATGACTCCAGGGAAAAGACCTACTCTGGGGTAGTTTCCACTGTTCGGCAGGGCGCCTCCCACCCGGTAGCGTGAACTGTCAACCCCTTTCCGTCCCGCAGGAGCGCCCAGCCGTGCGTATCGCAGTCACCGGCTCCATCGCCACCGACCACCTCATGACCTTCCCCGGCCGGTTCGCAGACCAGCTCGTAGCGGACCAGCTCCACACGGTCTCTCTCTCCTTCCTCGTCGACAACCTCGACATCAGAAGGGGAGGCGTCGGCCCGAACATCTGCTTCGGCATGGGCCAGCTCGGCGGCAACCCGATCCTCGTGGGAGCCGCGGGCTACGACTTCGACGAGTACCGCGCCTGGCTGGACCGCCACGGCGTCGACACCGGCTCCGTGCGGATCTCCGAGGTCCTGCACACCGCCCGGTTCGTCTGCACCACGGACAAGGACCACAACCAGATCGGCTCCTTCTACACGGGCGCGATGAGCGAGGCCCGGCAGATCGAGCTGAAGGCCGTCGCCGACCGCGTGGGCGGCCTCGACCTGGTCCTGATCGGCGCCGACGACCCCGAGGCGATGCTGCGCCACACCGAGGAGTGCAAGACGCGGCGCATCCCCTTCGCCGCGGACTTCTCCCAGCAGATCGCGCGGATGGACGGCCAGGAGATCCGCACGCTCCTGGACGGCGCCACGTACCTCTTCTCCAACGAGTACGAGAAGGGCCTCATCGAGTCCAAGACCGGCTGGACCGACGAGGAGATCCTCGGCCGGGTCGGCCACCGGGTCACCACGCTCGGCTCGCGCGGTGTGCGCATCGAGAGCAAGGGCGGGGAGACCATCGAGGTCGGCTGTGCGGAGGAGGACGCCAAGGTCGACCCGACGGGCGTCGGTGACGCGTTCCGCGCGGGCTTCCTGACCGGTCTGTCCTGGGGCGTCAGCCTGGAGCGCGCGGCCCAGGTCGGCTGCATGCTCGCGACGCTGGTGATCGAGACCCTGGGCACCCAGGAGTACACGCTGCGCCGCGCGAACTTCATGGAGCGCTTCACCAAGGCGTACGGCGACGAGGCCGCGACCGAGGTCCAGGCGCACCTGGCCTGACATCGGGGCCCCGCGGCCCCACACCCATCCCCGGCCCGGACGGCACATGCCGCCCGGGCCGCGGGGTCCGGGCGGTGACTCCCCGCCTATGCCACCCGGCGCACCACGTACGCCGTGCCGCCCTTCGGTGAGGGCTCCTCGCCCACGTACTCCTGGCCGCGCATCTCGCACCATGCCGGGATGTCCAGACGGGCCGCCTCGTCGTCGGCCAGCACCGTCACCGTGCCGCCGACCGGGACGTCGTAGATCACCTTCGCGAGTTCGATGACCGGGATCGGGCAGCGCTTGCCCAGCGCGTCCACCACGAGCGAGCCCGTGGCACCCGCGCCGGTCACCGCCGCAGGGGCGCCCAGCCGCTCCCGTACCCCCGCGACCACGCCCGGGAGCACCTCCAGGAAGCGGTCCACGTCCGCCTCCGGCGTCCCGAACGGCAGCGACACCCGGACGTTGCCCTCGCTCAGCACCCCCATCGCGCGCAGCACATGGCTGGGCGTCAGCGTCGAGCTGGTGCACGACGAACCGGACGAAACGGAGAAACCCTCCCGGTCCAGCTCGTGCAACAGGGTCTCCCCGTCGACATAGAGACAGGAGAAGGTGACGAGATGGGGGAGCCGGCGCACCGGGTCGCCCACCACCTCCACATCCGGCACGAGCTCCGGAACCCGCGCGCGGATCCGGTCCACCAGGCCGCGCAGCCGTGTCGCCTCGGCGGCCGCTTCCGCCCGTACCGCCCGCAGCGACGCCGCGGCCGCCACGATCGCCGGCAGGTTCTCGAAACCGGCCGCCCGCCCCGACTCCCGCTCGTCCGCGGGCCCTTGGGGCGCGAACCGCACCCCCTTCCGTACCGCGAGCAGCCCCACTCCCGACGGTCCGCCCCATTTGTGCGCACTCGCCGCGAGCAGCGACCAGCCGCCCTCCACCGGCCCCCACCCCAGCGACTGCGCCGCGTCCACGAGCAGCGGCACCCCCGTCTCCCGGCATGCGTCCGCGACCTCGCCCACCGGCTGCACGGTCCCCACCTCGTGGTTGGCGGACTGCAGACACGCCAGGGCCGTCCCTTCGGTCAGGGCCGCGGCGAACGACGATGGGTCGACCGCGCCGGACCGGCCCACCGGGACCTCCGTCAGCGAACCGCCCGCCGCCGCAAGCGCCTCGCCCGCGTGCAAGACGGAGGAGTGTTCGACCGCCGACACCACGAGCCGCGTTCCGACACGCCGACGCCCCGCGAGGGCGCCGGAGATTCCGGCGTGAACCGCGCGTGTCCCCGAAGGAGTGAACACCAACTCGTCGGGGCGGCAGCCGACCGCCTCCGCGGCGGCCTCCCGCGCCGCGTCCAGGAGCAGTCGGGCCCGGCGCCCCTCGCGGTAGAGCCGGGCCGGATCGGCCCAGCCCTCGTCCAGGGAGGCAAGCAGCGCCTGACGGGCGACGGGGTGCAGCGGGGCGGATGAGGCGGCGTCGAAGTAGGGCACCGGACCACGGTAGTGCGCCGCACTCGTAAGTCCCCCCAGGCCCGGTGGGTCTGGAGGTGCCCCCACGTCAGATGCCCGTCCCGCACCGCCGATCGCGCGCCGGGGACCCCCTCGGAGACCCTCCGCGGAATGGTCCCGTCCACCCCTTCGGGGAGTCGGACGGCGCGTTGGGCACCCTCCCCGCGCGACCCCAAATAGCGTCCAGTAGGGTTTGGTCCGCATAAACATCCAAACCCCTGCCCGCGGCCGGGGCGGCGACCGACCAGCGAGGCGGCCGTAGCCGACCAGCGCGGGCCGAGACTCTCGGGAAGGCGCTACGTGAGTCCCAACGGCTCCGACCTCCCCCGCAGCCAAGGCGCGGGTGGTACCCCCACGTCTCGGCGCCCGATGCGGCGGAAGCTGCCGCAGGTGCTGACTGCGGGCCTGATCCTGGCGACAGCCACCGGCTGCTCGTACAACTGGGAAGACTTCCCCCGCCTTGGTATGCCCACCCCGGTCACGGAAGAGGCTCCCATGATCCTCTCCCTCTGGCAGGGCTCGTGGGCGGCTGCGCTCGTCACGGGCGTGCTGGTCTGGGGGCTGATCCTGTGGTCCGTCATCTTCCACCGGCGCAGCCGCACCAAGGTCGAGGTACCGCCGCAGACGCGGTACAACATGCCCATCGAGGCGCTGTACACGGTCACTCCGCTCATCATCGTGTCGGTGCTCTTCTACTTCACCGCGCGCGACGAGTCGAAGCTCCTTTCGCTCGCCGACAAGCCGGCCCACACGATCAACGTGGTCGGCTACCAGTGGAGCTGGGGCTTCAACTACATCGAGAACGTGCCGGGTGTGACGGGTGACGCGCAGACGGCCCCGAACCTCGACGCCATTCCGGACAAGTACCAGGACCAGTTCCCGGCGAACGCCGGCGGTGTCTACGACGCCGGTATCCCCGGTGACCGGAACCCGCAGACCGGCAACCCGGGCCCGACCCTGTGGCTGCCCGAGGGTGAGAAGGTCCGGTTCGTCCTGACCTCCCGTGACGTCATCCACTCCTTCTGGGTGGTCCCCTTCCTGTTCAAGCAGGACGTCATCCCGGGTCACACCAACGTCTTCGAGGTGACCCCGAACAAGCAGGGCACCTTCCTCGGCAAGTGCGCCGAGCTCTGCGGTGTCGACCACTCCCGGATGCTCTTCAACGTCAAGGTGGTCTCTCCGGAGCGCTACCAGCAGCACCTGAAGGAGCTGGCGGAGAAGGGGCAGACCGGCTACATCCCGTCCGGCATCGAGCAGACGGACCCGGCCAGGAATGCGGAGAAGAACCAACTGTGAGCATCCTCAACGAACCCCAGGGTGCGGCCGCGGCTGAGGACTCGTACGAGAACGAGCTCCCGGTTCGGCGCAAGCAGCCCGGCAACGTCGTGGTGAAGTGGCTGACGACCACCGACCACAAGACGATCGGCACGCTGTACCTCGTCACGTCGTTCGTCTTCTTCTGCATCGGCGGTCTGATGGCGCTCTTCATGCGCGCCGAGCTGGCCCGTCCGGGCACGCAGATCATGTCGAACGAGCAGTTCAACCAGGCGTTCACGATGCACGGCACGATCATGCTGCTGATGTTCGCGACGCCGCTGTTCGCCGGATTCGCGAACTGGATCATGCCGCTGCAGATCGGCGCGCCCGACGTGGCGTTCCCGCGGCTGAACATGTTCGCGTACTGGCTGTACCTCTTCGGCTCGATCATCGCGGTGGCCGGCTTCCTCACCCCGCAGGGTGCGGCCGACTTCGGCTGGTTCGCCTACTCCCCGCTGTCGGACGCCGTCCGCTCGCCGGGTGTCGGCGCCGACATGTGGATCATGGGTCTGGCCTTCTCCGGCTTCGGCACGATCCTCGGCTCGGTCAACTTCATCACCACGATCATCTGCATGCGCGCTCCCGGCATGACGATGTTCCGTATGCCGATCTTCACCTGGAACGTGCTGCTGACCGGTGTGCTGGTCCTGCTCGCCTTCCCGGTGCTCGCCGCCGCGCTCTTCGCGCTGGAGTCCGACCGCAAGTTCGGCTCGCACATCTTCGACGCGTCCAACGGCGGTGCCCTGCTCTGGCAGCACCTCTTCTGGTTCTTCGGACACCCCGAGGTGTACATCATCGCGCTGCCGTTCTTCGGCATCGTCTCCGAGGTCATCCCGGTCTTCAGCCGCAAGCCGATGTTCGGCTACATCGGTCTGATCGCCGCGACGATCGCGATCGCCGGTCTCTCCGTGACCGTGTGGGCCCACCACATGTACGTCACCGGTGGCGTCCTCCTACCGTTCTTCTCCTTCATGACGTTCCTCATCGCCGTACCGACGGGCGTGAAGTTCTTCAACTGGATCGGAACGATGTGGAAGGGCTCGTTGTCCTTCGAGACACCGATGCTCTGGACGATCGGCTTCCTGATCACCTTCACCTTCGGTGGTCTGACCGGTGTCATCCTGGCCTCGCCGCCGATGGACTTCCACGTCTCCGACTCGTACTTCGTCGTCGCGCACTTCCACTACGTCGTCTTCGGCACCGTGGTCTTCGCGATGTTCGCCGGCTTCCACTTCTGGTGGCCGAAGTTCACGGGCAAGATGCTGGACGAGCGACTCGGCAAGATCACGTTCTGGACGCTGTTCATCGGCTTCCACGGCACGTTCCTGGTGCAGCACTGGCTGGGTGCCGAAGGCATGCCGCGTCGTTACGCGGACTACCTCGACGCCGACGGCTTCACCGCGCTCAACACGATCTCGACGATCTCCTCGTTCCTGCTCGGTCTGTCGATCCTCCCGTTCCTCTACAACGTGTGGAAGACCGCCAAGTACGGCAAGAAGATCGAGGTCGACGACCCGTGGGGCTACGGCCGCTCGCTCGAATGGGCGACCTCCTGCCCGCCGCCGCGGCACAACTTCCTCACCCTGCCGCGGATCCGTTCCGAATCCCCGGCGTTCGACCTGCACCACCCTGAGATCGCGGCGGTCGACCAGCTCGAGAACAAGCCGCACGAGGCCGTGGCCCTCACGGGTGGCAAGGAGGCCGGCAAGTGAAGTTCCAGGGCAGGTTGTTCATCTGGCTGAGCATCTTCGTGCTCGCCATGGCCATCCTCTACGGCGTGTGGTCGAAGGAGCCGGTCGGTACGACGGCGCTGTTCCTGGCCTTCGGTCTCTGCATCATGGTCGGCTACTACCTGGCCTTCACGGCCCGGCGTGTCGACGAGATGGCCATGGACAACAAGGAGGCCGACGTCGCGGACGAGGCCGGCGAGGTGGGCTTCTTCGCCCCCCACAGCTGGCAGCCGCTCTCGCTGGCCGTCGGTGGCGCGCTCGCCTTCCTCTCCATCGCGATGGGCTGGTGGATCCTGTACTTCTCGGCTCCGCTGATCCTGGTCGGCCTGTTCGGCTGGGTGTTCGAGTTCTACCGCGGTGAGAACCAGAACCAGTAGCAGTACCCCCGTAACACCCCCGAGGGGCCCGGAC
>NZ_JBHTTQ010000177.1:0-8113 GCF_042794475.1 Streptomyces sp. NPDC056527 | reverse complement strand
GCCGACAGATCAAACTCAAGGCACCAGGGCCAGTCGTATCGCGAGTCAGGCCACCGCCCAGAGCGGCACCCCAACATCCTCACAGTCGTATCGGGTGTCTCACCGTCCCGGTTCCGGCCTCCTGGTACGTCACGCTCCGGGGCGGGTGAGGCACGTGGAGCCGACGTGAGCCGACCGGTGCGCTGATGTCCGGGCGGGGACTCATGGGACATGGCCCGGCACCCGGCTCAGGTTCCGGGGAGGATACGGCGCGTTTCGTAGGCCCACATCGCGATCTCGACCCGGTTGCGGGCGCCGAGTTTGGCCATCAGGCTGGCCAGATGCGTCTTCACCGTGCTGAGGCTGATGTGCAGTGCATCGGCGATCTCGGTGTTGGTCAGCCCGCGGGCGACGGCGAGGAGCACCTGCTCCTCGCGGGTGGTGACGGGTGAGACCGGCTGGGCCGCGGGCCGGCCGGCGGGCAGGTCCGCGAATGCCTGGAGCAGGCGGACGGTGACGCTGGGCGCGATGAGCGCCTCACCGTCGGACGCCGACCGTACGGCCTGGGCCAGAAGGTCTGGTCCCGTGTCCTTGAGGAGGAATCCGCGGGCGCCGGCACGCAGTGAGCCGTAGACGTACTCGTCGAGGTCGAACGTGGTGATGACGACCACGGCCAGCGGGTCGGCGACGCCCGGGCCGGCGACCAACCGGGTGGCCTCGAGCCCGTCGATCACGGGCATGCGGATGTCGAACAGACAGACGTCGGGGCGCAGTTCGCGGGCCAGACGTACCGCTTCCTGTCCGTCGGCGGCCTCGCCGACCACCTCGATGCCGGGCTGGGCGTTCAGCATGATCCGCAGCCCGGTGCGGATGATGGCCTGGTCGTCAGCGACGAGGACGCGGATGGGCACCGCTCTCGGTCCTCCCTCTCGGCAGCTCGGCTTCGACATGCCAGCCCTGGTCGGCGCCGGGGCCGGCTTGTAGTGTGCCGCCGAGCAGCGTCGCGCGCTCGCGCAGTCCGGTGAGTCCGTACCCGGCACGGCCTCGGCCGGTGCGTTGGCCGTTGTCGCGCACGCTCACCCGTACCGTGTCCCGTTCCGCGGTGACCCGGACGACGACCTCGGTCGCGTTGACCGCATGCCGCCTGGCGTTGGTCACCGACTCCTGCACGATGCGGTAGACGGCCGCGACCACGGCCGGGGGCAGCGTGTCCAGTTCGCCGTCGAGACCCAGGTCGACCCTGAGGCGACCACCCGGGGTGCGCACCAGGCGCTCCAGATCCGCGAAACCGGCAGGCGGCGCCAGCTCGGCGCCGGCCCCGCGGTCGCGCAGCGCGGCGACCATGGCTCGCATCTCCTCCAGCGTGCGCGCCCCTTCCTCCTCGACCCCCTCCAGCGCCTCGACGGCGGCGGACGGGTCGGTGCCCGCGAGCACCCGGCCCGCCTGGGCGCTGATCACCATGGCCGAAACGTGGTGGGCCACCGTGTCGTGCAGTTCCCGGGCGAGCTGCTCACGCTCGCGGGAGCGTACCTGCTCCAACTGTCGCTCGCGAGCGGTCCCCCAGAACCGCACGGCGGCCCCGATCAAGCCGGGCAGCGACAGGAAGACGAAGCCCCCGACCTGTTCGGCGGCCGGGATTTCGTCCGCGACGACCCCCAGCGCGAAGGTCGTGAGGATCACCGCGCTGCCCAGCACGATCTCCCGTCCCGATCCCCACCGGGGCAGCGCATACACCAGCACGAGCACGACCATGCCGGTGTCCAGGCCGACGTGCTCGCCCGGTGCGGCGACCAGCGAGGCCAGCTGGAGCAGGATCACCGAGCCGAACCCCAGCGTGACCATCGCCAGTGGGCGGGTCCGGCGCCACAGGGGCAGCAGGCACGTACAGACGGCGAACACCACCGCCACCGGCCGCCACACGACGTTCTCGCGCAGGGTGGCCTCCAGCACCACGGCAACCAGGCTCACGGCGAGCAGCGCCCAGTCCCGCCACACCCGGGCGGGCGCGTCGGGCGGCCGGGGTTCGGTCCACAGGGTTCGCAGGTCGTCGCGCAGCACGGTTCTCAGCTTAGGGGCCGCGCCGTGCCGCGCATCGGCCGAAAGTACGGGGTGTCACTCGGCCCCGGGGCCGACGGATCCGCGGCCCGCGAGCCGATGCCACAGAGCGCCGCGGCGACGAACCTCGGCAACGGAGGCCGTACAAGGACGGCCGACGAGGTGGTTGGAGGACCCGATGCTCTCGAAAGCCCTGTTGCGCCTGGGCACAAGCGCCGCCCGCCATCCCTGGCGGGTGATCGCGGCATGGCTGATTGCCGCCACGCTCGCCGTCCTCGCCGCGATCGCCATCGGCGGGCGGACCGCGGACTCGATGACCGCTCCGGGACTGGACTCCCAACGGGCCGCGCAACTGATCGAGCGGGCCGGCACCGGCCAGGAGGGCATGACCGCCCAAGTGGTCGTCACCCCCCTCGACGGCGGTGCGACGTTCTTCGACCACGGCAGCGCGCGCACCGCTCTCACGCGGCTGCAGACCGAGGTGCAGCGGCTGCCGCACGTGCTCGGCACGAGCGACCCGGCGGGGGCACTTGACGCAGGCCGGGACGCCACCGTGCGCGGCGGCCTTGTCTCGGCCGACGGGCGGATCGCCGTCGTTCGTGTGCAGTACCCCGACCAGAGCCGGCTGTCGGCCGAAGACCTCGACGCCCTCGTCGATCTCGGCGACCGGCTGCGCGCCGACCTGCCGCTGCGCATCGAGATGGGCGGGAGCCTCTTCTACGCCTTCTCCGACCCCGACGGCGGCACAAGCGAGCTGATCGGCCTCCTCGCCGCGGCCACGATCCTGTTCCTGGCGTTCGGTTCGCTCGTCGCCGCCGCGCTGCCGATCGGCATGGCGGTCTTCGGGCTGACCGTCGGGGTTGCCACGATGACGGTACTGGCGGGGGTGACGGACGTCCCGACCTTCGCCCCTGTCCTGGGCAGCATGGTCGGGCTCGGAGTGGGCATCGACTACGCGCTGTTCGTGCTCGCCAGGCACCGGGAGTACCTCGCGCGCGGGCTCGATCCCCGCGAGGCGGCGGGGCGAGCGGTGGCCACGGCGGGGAGGCCCGTGGTCTTCGCCGGCGGCACCGTCGTCGTGTCGATCCTCGGCCTGGCGGTCGCGAACGTACCGTTCATGACGGTGGGCGGGCTCGCCGTCTCGATCGTCGTTCTGACCATGGTGGTCGCGTCGGTGACGCTCCTGCCGGCCTTCCTCGGTGCCGCCGGCCCACGCCTGGCCCGGGCCGGCCGGATCGGCCGGGCTCTGCAGACCAGGAGGCTGGGCCGACTCGCACGGCGGCGGGACCCGGCGGCAGGCGCCGCCCACACCGCCGGGTGGCGTCGCTGGATCGGCCACGTCAGCCGGCACCCGGTGCCGTACGCGGTCGGCGCGGCGGGGCTGCTGCTGACCGCGACGCTGCCCGTGCTCGGCCTGCGCGTCGGCCTGCCCGACGACGGCTCACAGCCCCAGAGCCGTACCGAGCGCCGGGCCTACGACCTCGTCGCCGAGGGATTCGGCCCGGGCACCAACGGTCCCCTCGTCATCGCGGCGGACCCCACCGGTGATCCGGGAGTGCTGGATCGACTCGTCGCAACGGTCGCGGCGGATCCGGGCATCGCATCCGTCGCGCCGACGCACATCGATCGGGCCACCGGCATCGCGACCCTCGTGGTGTTCCCGACCACCAGCCCTCAGGACAAGGCCACGGCCGACACCATCGCCCGGCTGCGCACCGACGTGCTGCCCACGGCGATCGGGCACGGCCCGGCCGAGGCGCACGTCGGCGGCGCCGCCGCGAGCCTGTCCGACGTGGGCCAACGCACCAGTCAACGCCTGCCGGCGTTCGTCGCCGCCGTGCTGGCGATGTCGTTCCTGCTGCTGATGCTGGCCTTCCGCTCGATCCTCGTTCCGCTCAAGGCGGTCCTGCTGAATCTTCTGAGCATCGGCGCGTCCTACGGCATCATGGTCGCGGTCTTCCAGTGGGGCTGGGGAGGCGCACTCATCGGGCTGGAAGCGACGGTTCCGATCGTGTCGTTCATCCCGATGTTCCTCTTCGCCATCCTGTTCGGCCTGTCGATGGACTACGAGGTGTTCCTCCTCTCCCGCGTACGCGAGGAGTACCAGCGCACCGGCGACAACCGCACGGCGATCGTCGAGGGCGTCTCGGGCACCGCCCGGATCATCACCTCGGCCGCCCTCATCATGGTGGCGGTCTTCCTGTCCTTCGCCGTCGCCGAGGACCCCTCCACCAAGATGTTCGGGCTCGGCCTGGCCACCGCGATCTTCATCGACGCCACGGTCGTACGCATGGTGCTGGTACCGGCGACCATGACACTCCTCGGCCGGGCCAACTGGTGGCTGCCGAAGTGGCTGGACCGGCTGCTTCCCCGCGGCCCGGTGGGCACCGACGACACCGACGCGGAATCCACGGGTGAGGCCCCGAGTCCACGGCTGATTGACCGTTGACTCTGGAGCCGTTCTTCTTCCGGTTGGCGACCTGGTCCTCGTTCTCCGGGATGAGCGCCTTGATACGGCGTTTGCGCAGGTGGGCGCGGTCTCCGCGGGACGAGTACGCCTTGTCCCCGGCGACCGTGTCCGGCCCCCGATGCGGGGTCGGCCGACGGGCCCGCGTACCCGTACCTTCTTCAGGACGGGGATGAACCGCGGGCCGTCCGCTGCCTGCGCTGTGGTCAGGATGAACGCCGGCGGGCGGCACTTGCGGTCGGCGGCGAGGTGGACCTCGCTGGTCTGCCCGCTTCTGGAACGTCGCGGCTTTCTCCAGGGTCGGCATCTCCCGCCACTGCCCGCCCGTCTTGAACCGCCAGATCATGCCCTCGAACTGCCGCCGCAGTCGCTCGGGGTACGGGCCGTACTCGCCGATCGGCAGGTACGGCCCGATGAACTCCCGATCCGGATCGGTCAGTTGCACTCGCGTCACGTAAGACCGTCTATCGGACCGGACCGTGCCACGAAGGCACATCCCGCGCAAATTGATCACGACTCGATACGCGCCCTAGTGCCGCATCGTGACGCTGCCGCCTGTCAGCTACTGCGTACTGCCGTCTTCGAGTCCAGCGATGACTCTGACGTCCGCATCGCACATGTCCAGAACCTTGGCGATCTCCTGGGTGAGAGACGGATCCGGGTTAAGGCTTCCGCTGCGAAGCATGTGGATGGTGGACATCGATCGTGCGGTTTCCCTTGCCATCACCTTGACCGGAATCCCGCGCAGGTTCATCAACCTGGTGAGCACCCTTGCGAACGGGTGTGGCTCCAGCCGCCCGACGGGGGCGACGGCGGGACCGAGGACCACGTCGCCGATCTTGGCTTGGAATCGGATCAGCCGGTCACCCGCAAACCCGACCTTCGCGACGAAGGGCAGCCTCTCATCACCGCCGGAACCGACCGTGCCTGGCACTGACACCTCAGTGAACCTTGAAGGGTGACCGTGATGAGCACTGTCGATCTCCAGGGGTAGACCCGGCTCGATGTGGGTGACTTTCCAGTCGCGGTTCCACCAGGGGAGATCCTGCAGCACCTCGTTGAAGAAAGGGGGCAGAACAGTGACATCCACCGGGTCCGGAGGGTTCTTCTGACCTCCCCAGATGACGCCAGGCCAGTACGTCAGTGCCGCGATCACGTCCACCGTCAGCGTGCGGTTGGCAATCTCCATGGCCGCACTCTCCCACCAGTCGACAGAGCAATCTCCCGCGACCAGGCAAACGTTGGTGACCCGGCACCAGGGGCTGCCTCCCGGATCAAGCCGTGGGGCGGCGGTGGGCGCGGAGCAGACGGACGCCCTTCACGGCGTGGACGGCGGCCACGAGCCCGAAGCCGGGGGGCGTGAGCCGGAACCAGGATTCCGCCACCACGAGACTCAGTAGCAGGCCGCCGAGGGTTAGCGTGCCGCCGACGGTATCCAGCAGGTCGAGACGCGCCTCGGAGCGCACTGCGGAGTCGGATCCGCGCAGTCGGCGGACGACGGAGACGAGAGCGAGGGCCTGGAAGACGGCCCCACCAGTCCTTCGTGACCGCCCCTCCGGGCGCGCCGGTTCCCGGCGGCCCGGGGTTCCGCGCAGGAGGACCATGAGCCACTGGCAGGTGATCTTTGATGCCCGGATCGTCTGGGATGCCGCACCAGAGCGGTATGACCTGGCGCATTGGCCGGTCCGAGTGCTCGGCCTTGACCGCGTTGCGCACTCCCTGGCCTGCAGCGAGCTCAGTTCGGCCGGGCCGGCTCGGGTGGTCGGCGAGAAGCCGCCTGTCAGGGCCGCAAGCCGGCCCGCCTGAGTGCGATCTCGCAGAGGTCGGTGATGACGTCCCGGTCCCCCTGTCGCCACGCGTCGGCGAGGCCACCCGGCGGGGCCGGGAGCGCGGCGAGGGCGCCCGGCGGTCCGGTGAGAGCGCGCAGGGCGAGCAGATCAGCGCCTCCGGGGGCATCGAGAAGGCGTCGAATGGTTGCGCTGCGCCGGATCCAGAGCAGACGTGGCGGGAGCCACACCAGCAGTACGAAGGCCACGGGAATGACGATCAGAGCCGCTGCGGTGAAGGTGGCCACGCGGCTGACCGTTTCCTGGAGCGATTCTCCGGCTTCGGCAAACCCGGTGCTGGCATCGGCCGCGGACTGGAGCGGCTTCCGCAAAAGGCCGCCGACGAATGGCACGTTTGACGCCGCATCGCCGGCGTTGCCGAGTTCAGTGGCCAGGCTGTTGCCCGAGCTTTCGACTTTCCGCCCCGGCTCGGCCAGAAGCATGATCGTTTCGCGGACGGTGAGGGCGACCCTTACAACAGCGGCGATCAGAAGTACGGCGATCAGGTCTGCGAGCACCTGAAGGTTCCGGCGTGCTGGTGTCTGAGCGTAGAGGCGCATCGGCGGGGCTCCCGTTCGGGCCATGGTGGCGAGGAGGGTCGACCGCCGATGGGCGCGGATCGGCCGGCCGACCGTACGTCGGTCTCGACTCTTGCACCTCTCCCCACAAGAAATCGGCCGTGACACGACGCCTGGCCGGCACTCGGTGAATGAGCCTCAGAGGACCGTCCGTGGTCAGCACGAGCATGATGGAGCCCCACCCCGCCGCATGGGCATACGCGTCCACTCGGCGCCGCCGTAAGGTTCGAGAACTGGGCGCGCGGGAGGGCGCTCGACCCGGTGTCGCCGCTGCCGTCCCAGAGCGCCCTCGTCCGCCAGGGACGGCTAGGGCCGATGACGTTCTCACCTCGTGGCGTTATACGGACGGGCCTTGGCGGTCGGCCGCTGTCCTAGGCTCGAGCCTTCGGTCACCGTTCGACGGCATTGCGCGCCTTACCGCTCACCGAACCGGAACTCAAGCGTGGCCTCCAGGGCGGTCGCGTCGGACGGTCCGCCAGGCAGTGCCGCACCTGTCATCTTGGCGTGAACATGGCCAATCTGTGGCGTGAATATATCGCAAAGAATCGGCCTCGGAGGCTGTTGAATGGCCCGCACTCGCTCCAAGTAGGAGCCCGAATCCGGGAGTCGTCATGAGTTGGCGCACCAAGCGGATCAAGCTGAGCGCATGCACGGTGGGGGCCTTGGCCGCCGCCATGTTCGCCGTGAGCACCACCCCGGCCGCGGCGAGCGGAACGTACAGCGGTCTGGCCTATGTGTATGGGACCGGCGTCTACACCAACGACTGGGGCGACGAGGGCGTCACGGACGTCAACACGAACGCATCGTCCAACGCTACTTGCCTGTGGCAGATGATCCTTTGGGCGAACGGCTACCTGGCCTCGGACATCGACGGCGTCTTCGGAACCAACACCAAGAACGCGACTGCGAAGTACCAGGACGACACCGACTACCTGACAGTCGACGGAAGCGCCGGCAAGGCGACCTGGAGCTACGCGGCCGACTACCAGATCGCCTACGTGTCAGGCAGTGAAGCCGCCGGCCAGACGCTGAATCTGCGATACGACGGCACGGTCAACAGGTTCGACATGAGGCGCATCGGGGACGGCAACTACGAGTTTCGCGACAGTCGTGGCAACTGGCGGAAGGCCGGTTACAACTACCGGACCTGCTGACTCCTGCCGTCACCGGCGCGCCCAGGGCCCGCTTCCCGGAAGGGAGGCAGGCCC
>NZ_JBHTTQ010000176.1:0-8125 GCF_042794475.1 Streptomyces sp. NPDC056527 | reverse complement strand
GGGCGGGGCGGGACCCGCCCCGCCCCGCGCTCCCTAGCTCTCCAGGTGGTGCGCCCGGCGGGCCTCGCGCAGGCCGAGATGCTCCCTGAGCGTCGTACCGGTGTAGGCGCTCCGGTACGCCCCTCGTTCCTGGAGCTCCGGCACGAGCAGATCCACGATGTCGTCGAGCCCGTCGGGAATCAGATACGGCGAGACGTTGAATCCGTCGATCGCGCCGTGCCGCGCGAAGCGGACGAACTTCTCGGCGAGACCGGCGGGCGTGCCCACGTGCCCGCGCTGCGGCCCCAACTCGATGACCGTCTCGCGCAGCGACCAGCCGTTGGCCTCCGCCTTCGCACGCCACTCGGCCACCACGGCCCGCGGATCGGCGATCCTGCGCGCGCCGAACGCGCCCGTGTTCTCCACGACCACCGGGTCCTCGGCGGGCAGTGGTCCGTCGGCGTCGCGCCCCGAGAGATCGATGCCCCACAGCAGCCCGGCGATGCCCAACGCGGTCGCGGGCGTGACCTGTTCGAGCCTGACCCAGCGCGCCTTCTCCTCCGCCTCCTTCTCGGTGGCTCCGATGATGATCTCCGTGCCGGGCAGGATCCGCAGATCGTCCTCAGGCCGTCCCGCAGCCCGCAGCCTGCGCCGGACGTCCTCGGCGAAGGCGAGCGCGTCGTCGAACTCCGTACCGTGGGCGGAGAAGATGACGTCCGCGTGCCGGGCGGCGAAGTCGCGGCCTTCCGCGGAGTCGCCCGCCTGGAAGATCACCGGATGACCCTGTGCGCTGCGCGGCACGGTGGGGGCGAGGTCGATGTCGAACTGCGCCCCTCGGTGCCGCACCCGGCGCACCGCGCCGGGCACCGACCAGGACCGCGCGTCGGCGGTGTCGGCCACCGCGCCGTCCGCCCAGCCGTCCCAGATCGCCCTGGCGGTGGTCAGGAACTCCTCGGCGCGCCGGTAGCGGTCGGCGTGGTCGAGGAATCCGCCGCGTCGGAAGTTGGCGCCGGTCCAGGCGTTGTCGGTGGTGACGATGTTCCAGCCGGCCCGGCCCCGAGAGAGGAGATCGAGCCCCGAGAGGCGCCGTGCGAGGTCGCCCGGCTCGTTGAACGTGGTGTTCGAGGTGCTCACCAGGCCGATCCGGTCCGTCACCGCCGCAAGGGCGGAGAGCTGGGTGATCGAGTCGGGGCGTCCGGCGACGTCGAGATCGTGGATGCGGCCGTCCACCTCGCGCAGCCGCAGCCCGTCACCGAGGAAGAAGGCGTCGAAGAGACCGCGTTCGGCGGTCTGCGCCACCCGGCGGAACGAGGCCGGGTCGATCTGCGAACCGCTCGCGGGATCGGACCAGATCGTCCAGTGGTTGACCCCCTGGAAGAACACGCCGAGGTGCAACCGGGCGTCCGGGCGCGGCACATCGGAGAGGTCGGTGCGGGTCATCGTGCGGCCTCCTCGGCGAAACGGCTCGCGGGGCGGGGGAGACCCAGCGCGGTGCGGAGCGTGGCGCCCGGCAGCGGGCGGGCGGCGATCCGGCGCGCGAAGAGCTCCGGCAGGACCAGACGGGACAGCACGGCCAGATCCTCGTCGAGGACGAGCGGATGCAGCCGCACTCCGTCGACGTGACGGCCCAGCTCTTCGAGGAGCGCGACGAGTCCGGCCGCGGATCCGGTGTAGCGCAGCCGCTCACCGTCGCGTGGTGGGCGCGGCTCCCATGGGCCGTGGCGCTCCAGATCCGCGATCCGCTCCCGGGCCGGCTCCCGCGGGGTGTCCAGGGCCACCTCGACCTCGGCGAACGCGAGCGGCGCGCCGGCACCGGCCGCGGCCTCGCCCGCCTCCGTCGGGGTGCCCCCGTCGACCAGGGCGATGTCGATCAGCTCGGGCGGTACGAGACCGGTGCGGGCGATGACCACCGGCCGGCCCTGGGGCGGTCGCGGCACGATCGCGGGGCCCTTGACCGCGTACGTCTCGCCCGTGAAGTCGATGTGGTGCAGACGGTCCCGGTCGAGATAGCGGCTCGTGGCGACCGAACGGATGACGGCGTCGTCCTCCCAGGAGTCCCACAGGTCACGCACCACGCGGAGCGCGTCTCTGGCCTCCCGCGCGAGGGCCTCGGCACCCTCCACCCGCGGCCGCCCCCAGGCGCGGGCGGCCTCGGCCCTCTCCTCGGAGGTCACCAGCCACGCGGCGCGACCGGCGGACACGTGATCGAGGGAGGCGAGCTGTGAGGAGACGTGGAACGGCTCGGCGTAGGTGGTGGCGACGGCCGGGGCGATACCGAGCACACCCGTCGACGCGGCGATGAACGCGGCACGCTCCACCGCGCCGACGCGTCCCACCGGATCGGCGCCCGAGCCGGGCGGGAGGAGGCTGTCGTCCAAGGTGACGAAGGTGAATCCGGCGTTCTCGGCGACGGCCGCGACCCGTGCGAGCCGACGCGGGCTCAGCAACTCACCGGGTGTGTGGGCGGCCCGCCGCCAGGCGGCCGGATGGGCACCGTCGCCGTCGATCTCCACGGCGAGACGCAGGGCTGGATGGGGCATGGGGGTCCTTCCGAAGGCACACGTGAAACCGCCGGGCGCGTCGAGGAGGCGGCCGGGGTGAGAAGGTGATCAGACGTGCGCGGAAGGACAGATGGCGGAGGACGTACGGCAGAAGTCGACATGCCGCCGGCAGCACAACCGCGCACCGGCCCGCACGCCACCACGGGGCGTCGCAGTCGGTGTCCGCACAGGTGCCTCCACACATCCGGAAGGGAACGCTTCAGCTTAGGCAGGCGACCTTCCGGGCTGTCAAGAACGTTCGCCCGCCCAAGCGGTGAGGTGCTGTGTGCCGCCGGAACGGCTCGTCGGACCGACGGCTCAGCCGCCCAGCGCGTGGCCCGTCGTCGCGTCGACATGGTCCGGGATCTCGTCGTGGCGGTCGCCGACCGACAGCGTGCCCGTGGGCTCGAAGAGCAGGATCGACGCGCCGGACGGGGCGTACGGGCGGTGTTCGACGCCTCGGGGGACGGTGAAGACCGAGCCGCGCGGCAGCGTCACCGTGCGCTCCACCCCCTCCTCGCGCAGCGAGATGTGCAGCTCGCCCTCGATCACGAGGAAGAACTCGTCGGTGTCGTCGTGCGCGTGCCACACATGCTCGCCCGCCACCTTCGCCACACGCACGTCGTAGTCGTTCACCTGCGTCACGATGCGCGGACTCCACAGGTCCTCGAAGGAGGCGAGCGCCGCCGAGAGGGCGACGGGGTCACTGTTCACAGAGGTCTTCTGGCTCATGGGGCCATCCTGCGCCCTGACCACCGCTCGATGTGAGTGCTAGAAAGAGCATATGCCGCAAGGATCCTCGCAGCCGTCGCCGCACCGCGTCGTCGTGATCGTCGACGCCAACTCCAACCCCTTCGAGCTGGGCTGCGCCACCGAGGTCTTCGGTCTGCGCCGCCCCGAACTCGGTCGCGACCTGTACGACTTCCGGCTCTGCTCGCCCGAGCCGCGCACCCTCATGCGGGACGGCTTCTTCACTCTCACGGGCGTCGCCGGGCTGGAGGCGGCCGACACCGCCGACACCCTGATCGTCCCGAACCGCCCCGACGTCGAGGTCCCGCGCCGGCCCGCCGTGCTCGACGCGATCCGGCGCGCCCACGCCCGCGGCGCCCGCCTCATCGGCTTCTGCAGCGGAGCCTTCACCCTCGCCGAGGCCGGAGTCCTCGACGGCCGGCGTGCCACCGCCCACTGGCAGTGGGCGGACTCCTTCCGCGCCCGATTCCCCTCCGTACGCCTCGAACCGGACGTCCTCTTCGTCGACGACGGCGACATCCTCACCGCCGCCGGCAGCGCCGCCGCACTCGACCTCGGACTCCACGTCGTCCGCCGCGACCACGGCGCGGAGGTCGCCAACTCGGTCAGCCGACGGCTCGTCTTCGCGGCCCACCGCGACGGTGGTCAGCGGCAGTTCGTCGAGCGTCCGGTCCCCGACCTGCCCGACGAGTCACTCGCCCCGCTGCTCGCCTGGGCCCAGGAACGCCTCGGCTCCCCGCTGACCGTGGCCGGTCTCGCGGCCCGCGCGGCCGTCAGCCCGGCGACGCTTCACCGCCGGTTCCGCGCCCAGCTCGGTACGACCCCGCTGGCCTGGCTCACCGGCGAACGGGTGGCCCTGGCCTGCCGGCTGATCGAGCGCGGCGAGTCCCGCTTCGACGTCGTCGCCCGCAGCAGCGGCCTGGGTACGGCCGCCAATCTGCGGGCCCTGATGAACCGCGAGACGGGACTCTCCCCGTCCGCGTACCGCCGCCGCTTCGGCCCGGCGGCCGGCTGACCCCGGACCCTCAGGAGCGGTACGACGTGTGCGCCGCGGCCCACTCCGCGAGCGCCCGGGCACAGTCCGCGACCGACTCCCGCCAGGTCCTGGCCGCGCCGTCGCCCGCCTCGTCGCTCACGTGCTTGACGATCCGGATCGGTACACCGGCCAGGCCCGCGGCGACCGCCAGGGCGTAGCCCTCCATGTCGACCAATGGCGCCCGGGCGGCCAGCCTGGCCCGGGCGGCCTCGTCGGAGATGAAGGCGTCACCGGTCGCCAGGGTCACGTCACCGCCGTCCGGCAGGGCCAGCGGCCCCCCGTAGGTCTCACCGGTCAGCGTCGCCAGCAGCTCGCCGTCGAGATCGTGCTGGATCACCGTGCCGACGACGTGCGTGCCCGTCCACCCCGGACGAAGGGCGCCCGCGGTCCCCAGATTGATGACGGCGGTAGGGCGCGTGCCCAGGCCCAGGACGGTCGCCAGCGAGGTCGCCGCGTTCACCTTGCCCATGCCGGTCAGCAGGATCGGCAGATCGGTGTCGAGGAACTGCGCCTCCTCCTTGACGGCAAGGACGAGCAGGGGGCGGTCGGGGGTGATCTCTCCGATGAGTTCCATGCGCCCACGCTACCCGCCGGGACTTCCCGGCCGCTCCGAGGGACGATGGAGGTGTCCCCATTCGCCGAGGAGATCGCCATGGCAACCGGAACAGTGAAGTGGTTCAACGCGGAGAAGGGCTTCGGCTTCATAGCCCAGGACGGTGGTGGCCCGGACGTCTTCGTCCACTACTCGGCCATCGCCAGCACCGGATACCGCGAACTCCAGGAGGGACAGAAGGTCGAGTTCGACGTCGTCCAGGGCCCGAAGGGACCCCAGGCGGAGAACGTCACCGCAGGCTGAAGCCCCGGCACAAACGACGGGAACCGGAGCACCGGCGCCCATGTGGAAGCGTCGCGCTCCGGCCCGACGAGCCGGATCACATACTCCAGCGGAGTACCGCCCCCAGGCCGCCCGCCGGGCCGCGCATCCCCTCGGGGACCACGAGCACGTCGCAGTCGGCCGCCGCGGCCGCTCGCAGCACCGCGTCGTCCGCCCGCGCCTGCTCGGGCCGGGGCACCCCCATCGCACGGGCCTCACCCCGCTGCACGGCCACCTCGTCGACGCCCGGGCCGATCCAGACCTGGCGGCCCGCGTCCGAAGCCTCCGGGGTGAGCAGCAGGGTGGCCAGCTGGTGATTGCGCGCGGCGTCCACGACAGCCGGGATCCCTTCCGCCGCCTCCCCGGGGCCGGTGTCCACCGAGGCTTCGCGGTGCTCGCCGGGCTTCCCCCGGCCCCGGTGGAAGCGTTCGAGCGTCCGGTGGAGCCTGTCCCGCTCGTACGTCTCGCACGCCCGCTCGATCTCCCGGTCGAGCGCCGTGAGGGCGGAGCCGGGGGAGGGGCCGCCGCTCTCCGCCTCGACGGTGGCGTCCCGCACCCGCTCCGGCAGCCGGTTGTGCACGGCCCTGCGCTCTCGGGCGTCACCGGCCAGGACGAGCAGCCCGGCGCCGCTCACCGGCCATTGCCGGACGATCTCGGCCACGATGATGTCGGCGGTCTCGTTCCAGCTGTTCTCGACCTTGTTGCGGTAGTGCCATTCGTACCGGTCGGTGGGGACGCCGCGGTGCCCACGGCCCTGCCACTCCGTTCCCCGGGCCTCTCCCACGGTCGTACGGGCGGGTCCTTCGCGCAGTTCCAGATCGGCGCCCATGCGGTCGATGTACGCCACCATGCATGCCGGCGCGTCACCGCGCAGGGTGGCCAGCGGTGACACATGGGGCAGCAGGGACCAGGTCGCCTCGCCGGCGGGCGGGGGAAGGGCGAGCGGGACGTCGAGCACGACCTCCGCGCCGGCGGCGAAGAGCGCCCGGCCGGGTGGTGTCCCGGCGACTGGCTCGTGCGCCAGCCGCTCCATCACCGCTCTCGTCGTGTAGCCGTCGGCACCCGCGTCGATGAGCTGTCCCGCGATGGAGCGCTCACGCAGTTGCTGGATCTTCACCGCGTCCTCCGTGGCCCGCGTGGTCTCGAGGTAGACCGAGGCCCAGGGACCCGGCCGGGCGAAGAGCGGTTTCAGGAAGGCGAGTTCCATGACGTCCCCCAGAGGCGTGGGTACGACGGGCGCGAGCCCGACGTGTGCGTCCGGACGCGGAGCGTGGTGGCGACGCGAACTCTCCCGGCCGTGGCCCCGCACCTCACTGGTGCCCCTCGGCCCCCATGGCAAACCGGGTGGCCCGGTGCCCGGCCCGGTCGCGCCGATCGTCAGCTCAGCCAGTCCGTGGGGACGTACGGCCGGAGCTCTCGTTCGGCTCGCTCCGGATCGGGGTCGGAGACGGCCAGGCGGCCGTACGCGGCGCCACGGCGCAGCTCGACGCAGACCACCGGCCTGCCCGGCACCACCGCGGCGAAGTCCTCCCCGTCGGGCAGGACGCGGGTTCCCACGCACAAGCGGTCGGGGATCCAGAGACCCCGGCCGCGCAGCCCTCGGAGGGCCCGCCACCAGTCCGGCTCGACACGGACCTCGCGCAGAGCGGTCAGCGGGACGCGGACCCGCCTGCGGCGTGCGGCCAGCTTCTCGCGCAGGGACAGCCGGACGACGATGTCGCTGCCTTCGACCGTCACCCGAGCCATCACGCCTCACCGCCGCCCGTCACGACACATCTCCTTCCATGATCGGGCCGCTTGTGGGTAGCTGCCAGACGGGGCCGGGTGGAGGAGAGGGCCATGTCACGCGCAGTCGGTATCGACCTCGGAACGACGAACTCCGTCGTGTCCGTCCTGGAGGGCGGCGAGCCCGCGGTCGTCACGAACACCGAGGGCGCCAGGACCACGCCGTCCGTGGTCGCCTTCGCGAAGAACGGCGAGGTGCTGGTCGGCGAGGTCGCCAAGCGCCAGGCCGTGACCAACGTGGAGCGCACCGCCCGTTCGATCAAGCGTCACGTCGGGGACACGAAGTGGCGCTTCCCGGAGAGCGGTGAGATCGACGGCAGGCGCTACACGGCGCAGGAGATCTCGGCGCGGGTGCTGCAGAAGCTGAAGCGGGACGCGGAGGCGTATCTGGGCGAGGACGTCACGGACGCCGTCGTGACCGTGCCCGCGTACTTCAACGACAGCCAGCGCACGGCGACGAAGGAGGCCGGTGAGATCGCGGGTCTCAACGTCCTGCGCATCATCAACGAGCCGACGTCCGCCGCGCTGGCCTACGGCCTCGACAAGGAGAGCGACCAGACGATCCTGGTCTTCGACCTCGGCGGCGGCACCTTCGACGTGTCGCTCCTGGAGATCGGCGAGGGCCTGGTCGAGGTGAAGGCCACCAACGGTGACACCCACCTGGGCGGTGACGACTGGGACCAGCGCGTCGTCGACCATCTGGTGAAGCGGTTCAAGAACGCGTACGGGGTGGACCTGGCCAAGGACAAGATGGCTCTCCAGCGTCTTCGCGAGGCGGCGGAGAAGGCGAAGATCGAACTGTCGGCGGCGACCGAGACGGCGATCAACCTCCCGTACGTGAGTGCTTCCCCGGAGGGCCCGCTGCACCTGGAGGAGAAGCTCACCCGGGCCGAGTTCCAGCAGCTGACCGCCGACCTCCTGGACCGCTGCAAGACGCCGTTCCACCAGGCGGTCGAGGACGCCAGGGTCGAGGTGTCCGACGTCGACCATGTGATCCTGGTGGGCGGTTCGACCCGGATGCCCGCGGTCACCGAGCTGGTGCGGGAGTTGACGGGGAAGGATCCTCACAAGGGTGTGAACCCGGACGAGGTCGTCGCCATCGGCGCCGCCCTGCAGGCCGGTGTGCTGAAGGGTGAGGTCAAGGACGTCCTGCTCCTCGAC
>NZ_JBHTTQ010000175.1:0-8288 GCF_042794475.1 Streptomyces sp. NPDC056527 | reverse complement strand
TTTACCCCCCCACCCCCCAACCCCTTATATTCCTCCGTCTGGGGGGCGGGTTTTTTTTTAAACGCCCACGTCACCGCCGGCGCCCCCACGACGCCCGGCGGCACCCCCGCCCCCGCGTCTCGCTTCGGAGCGAGGTTCTCGGGCCGGCCTCTCGTGCCAGGGCATCCGGCGTCCACGTATGCGGTAATGGAGTGAGGGAGTGGGGCGGCCAACGAGTGTGAGGTCGGCTGTGAACGAACGTCGTGCGTCATCGGCAGACGGTCCGCCCACGCCTTCGGACCTGCCGACGGACCGCGTGGACACCGCACTGCGGAACATGGCCGACGGCTTTCTGCTGATGGACGGCGACTGGCGGATCTTCTACGCCAACCCGGCCGCCGAACGGCTGTTCAGTGCGGGTGGCCGCGGTGCGGACACCGCCGTGGGGCTCCTGCTCTGGGAAGCGGCCGAGGGGTTCCGGCAGAACGGGGAGCTGGAGCGCTGCTGCCGCGACGTCGCCGAGTCCGGTGAGCCGAACGGGATCGACGTACGCCGTCCCTCGGACGGCCACTGGTACCACCTCCGACTCGTGCCCGTGCCGGACGGCATGAGCGTCTACGTCAGCGACATCGACGAGACGAGACTCCAGGAGGCCCAGGCGAGCCGAACGCGTCACACCGCGGTGCAGCGGGCCGAGCGGATCAAGAACCTCACGGTCGCCCTGTCGGGGGCACTGACCGTCCAGGACGTCGTATCGGCGGTGGCGAAACGCGTCCTGCCGCCGTTCGGCGCCTCCGGACTGACCATCGGAGTCCTCGAGGAGAGCAGGGCGAACCGCGTGCGCGTCGTGGGCGCGGTCGGCTACCCGGAGAGCTTCACCGCGATGGTGGAAGCCGAACCGGTTCCCGCCGTCTCGCCGGTCGCCGACGTCCTGAGGACGGGCGCCCCGCTCTTCGTCGACACGGTCGAGGAGCACATCCACCGCTACCCGCACATGGCGCATCGCGTGCATGCCTCGGCCAAGAAGTCATGGGCCTTCCTTCCCCTCATCGCGTCCGGACGGCCGATCGGCGCCTGCTCGATCTCCTTCTCGGAACACCGCCGGCTCGACGACGCGGAGCGGACCCTGCTGATGGCGCTCAGCGGTCTGATCGCCCAAGCCCTCGAACGGGCCCGACTGCACGATGCCGATCGCGACCGCGCCCGTGAGCTGCAACGCGAGCTCCTGCCGCGCGATCTGCCCGCGCTTCCGGCCCTCACCGCGGCGGCGCGCTATCTGCCGGCGGGGGAGGCCACGGACGTCGGCGGTGACTGGTACGACGTACTGCCCCTCTCGTCCGGCCGCGTCGCCCTCGTGATCGGCGACGTCATGGGGCACGGTCTGACGGAAGCCGCGACCATGGGACGCCTCCGGACGGCCGTGCGAACGCTCGCCGACCTCGAACTGGCCCCGGACGACCTGCTGGTGCACCTGAACGACCTCGTCGCCGACCTCGGCGAGGACCTCTACGCGACGTGCCTGTACGCGGTCTACGACCCCACGGACGCCGGCTGCACCTTCGCGTCGGCAGGCCACCCTCCGCCCGTGCTCGTGGAGCCCTCCGGATCGGCGCGCTTCATCGACCTGGAACCGAACTCCCCGCTGGGGGTGGCCGACCCGCCGTTCGAGACGCGTCGCCTGCACGTTCCCGACGGCAGCCTGCTCGTCCTCTACACGGACGGGCTCGCCGAGACGGCCACGCGATCCATGGGCCGGGGCATGGCCCTGCTCAAGGCGACCCTCGACGAGGCCCTGGGACACGCGGGCTCCGGTGGCGGCCCCGCGACGGAGCACGATGACGCGTCGGACCATGGCGGCCTGCCGGATCACGCCCTCGACCGACTCTGTGACAGGCTCACCGACGCGCTTCTCCCGGCGCCGTCCGACGCGACCGACGACGCGGCCCTGCTCGTCGCCCGCCCCCGCTCGTTCAGGGCGTCCGACATGGCAGGCTGGACCCTCCCGGAAGGTCCCCTGGCAGCCGGCCAGGCGCGCGCCCTGATTCGCGAACAGCTGGCCGAGTGGCACCTCGACGATCTCGTGATGGCCACGGAACTGATCGTGAGCGAGCTGGTCACCAACGCGGTGCGGTACGGACGTGGCCCCATCCGGCTCCGTCTCCTGCGCAGCGACTCGCTCGTCTGCGAGGTGTCGGACGGCAGCCTGACGACACCTCATGTCCGCCGGGCCGCCGAGACCGACGAGGGAGGACGGGGGCTCCAGTTGGTGACGGCCCTTTCACATCGCTGGGGCGCCCGGTACGAGACCGCGGGAAAGTACGTGTGGACCGAGCAGCTGCTGCCCACGGCGACGGTCGCCAGCTGAGGCAGGCGTGCCGGCAGGCCCGCACCGTGCGCCGCCGGTCCGGATCTCTGTGCGTCGTGTCCCTTGAGGAGGGTGGAAGCAAGGCCGTGGGGTGACAGGCTGCTGCGCGGGGAGGCGGGGTCGTTCGGTTCTGGGGACCGGCGGTTCCGCCGTGGGGAGTCCGCCTCGGGCTGCGCACCGGGCGAGCGGACTCACGTGCGGTCCGCAGCCCGTGGGGGGCTGCGGACCGCCTTCTCGCGCGGCCGTCGGCGTGATGACGGGAGCGGCCCCCGCCGTGGGGCGGGAGCCGCTCGATTCCGTACGGGCGGGGCCTACTTCAGCCCGAAGGCCCTGATGATCTCCTGGCTGACGCTGAAGCCGTCGGGGCCCTGCGCGGACGCGCGCAGCGAGACGAACGAACCCGGGCGGTCCGGGGTGGTGAACTTCGCCGTCCAGCGACCGTCCGCCGCCTTCGTCAGCGGCACCTGCCGCCAGGTCCCACCGTCGTCGTACGAGACCGACA
Source organism: Streptomyces sp. NPDC056527 (assembly GCF_042794475.1). Taxonomy (NCBI): domain Bacteria; kingdom Bacillati; phylum Actinomycetota; class Actinomycetes; order Kitasatosporales; family Streptomycetaceae; genus Streptomyces; species Streptomyces sp. NPDC056527. Next base: position 5,442 of record NZ_JBHTTQ010000175.1, on the reverse strand, counting down.
GCGTGGCCGTCTCGCCCTTGAACTGCTCGCCGGCGAACCAGTGCTGGGTCTCGGCGCCCAGCCCCATCGTCAGCTTCCGGCCCGCCTCGGCGTCGCCCCGCAGGTCCGTCGGCACGTCGAGGGAGAGGTTGAGCACCTTGAGGTCGTACTGGCCGTAGTCGCCCTCCGCGTTCGGGTGGTGCGTGAACCCGTACTCGGTGCGAATCTTCGTCGAGGTCCGCCAGACGGCGGCGTCACGGGAGGACACGGCCACCACGCGGTAGGGCTTGGACTGCCGGGGCAGGTTGACCGAGAACGCGCGGCCCTTCGACTGCTTGACCAGTGTGTCACCGTCGTACAGGGAGATGGTGCCCGCGTCGTACTCGGCGTTGGGCATCGCGCCGGAGTGCCCGCGGCCCGAGTCGGACCACATCGGGATGTTGACCTGGACGCCGTTGTACGTCGTGGCCGTGCTGACGTACCCGTAGCCGAACCGCGGGTGCTGCACCGGGGCGAACCACTCGGCGGTGTAGGCGCGGTCGGCCCGGTAGCGGTCGGCGTCGCCGCGCTGCTCCTGGTCGGCGAAGTAGTCGAAGCCGACCTTGTGGTTCTCGTACCAGAAGCTGTTCCCCTCCTGCGGGGTCACGTACTCGGTGCGAGCGTCCGGGAACGCCTCGTACTCCGCGAGGCCCACGCCACGGCCGCGGCCGATCTCGCGGACGGGGATGTAGTAGCGGAACCCGCTGCCCACGGTGTCCTTGTGGCCGTAGTACTTGCTGGTGACCTTGGCCAGGTCGTCCTCGCTCGGCCGGTAGTCCAGGGCGCGGTCCGGGATCGCGTCGCGGTAGACACGCACCAGGTCGTAGAGGTAGTCCGGGAAGCGCTTCTGGTCCACCCGCAGAGTGCCGCGGCCCGACTTCGCCTCGTTGATCAGCCGTGCGCCGTCCCCGGCGCGGACGGAGGCCACGGTGATCGCCTGGCTGCCGTAGCCCTCGTACAGGCGTCCCCGGCCGTCGTTGACGCTGATCAGCATGGCCGCCCCGGCCGCCGCGGCGTTCTTGCCGCGGGTCGCGGCGTCGACCTCGTCACTGCGCTCGACGATCACGGCCTTGCCGCGGGCGTCGATCCTCTCGTAGTCCGCCTCGGAGCCCTTGCCCGCGTAGACGGTGGCGAGCCTGCTCCTGCCGTCCTTGAACGCGGTGCCGTTCTGGCCGGTCAGCTGCACGTCGTGCCCGCTGCCGGTCTCGGCGTCGAGGAACTCCTCGCGCAACCGCCAGCGCGTCATGACGCTGAACTCGCCCTTGGCCACCTTCTCGGTGGGGCTCAGATAGACCGTGTCGTAGTACGGCAGCAGGACGAACTGGCTGTCGAAGCCGATGCCACCGGAACCCGTGCCGTCCTCGTACATCCGGTGGAAGTCGAGCACCGTCTGCGATACCTCGGCCTCCCTCGGCGCGCGAACCGTGGCCGCGCGCGCCTTGCTCGCGTCCAGCGTCACCGTGGTCGGCCCGGCCACCACCGTCTCGGGGGCGGTCAGCACCGCCACGCCCAGCGAGTCGGGGCGTTCCCCCTCGACATCGAGATAGGTCCAGGCGGTGTACGTGCCCGGGGGCACCCGCAGCGTGGTCCTCCCCTGCACGGCGATGGAGACGGGGGTGCGGTTGCCCTCGAAGGTGAGGGCGACGATGCCGTTGGCGGGCTTGCCGTCCCGGCCCTTCAGCTCCAGCGTGTAGTCGTAGAGTTCACGCTCCTTGTACAGCGCGAAGCCGGTGTGGGCCGCGACGGTGTCGCCGTCCCTGGCGACGACCTGGCCGGAGAAGGAGGTGTTGGAAGGGACGTCCGTCGGGTCGAGGGTCAGCGTGACGGCGGCGGAGCCGTTCGCGGGGACGGTGACGGTCGAGGCCGACAGGGTGTACGCCGGGTCGGCGGTATCGAGCGACAGGTCCAGCGTCACGTCGGAGTCGCCCGTGTTGCGGTACGTGAGGGTGCGCTCGGTCTTCGCGGCGCCCTGGTAGGGCCACTTGTAGACCGCGGCAGCGACCGAACCGGTGGCCTCGACCGTCGTGTCGACGGCCTTGGCGACGTCCAGCCGGCCTGTGCCCATCGCGTACGGGCTGTAGGCGTCCAGCTTCTTCGATGACGACATCAGCGCGTTCTTGATGCGCTGGCCGTCCCAGTCGGGGTGCCGCTGCTTGAGGACGGCGGCCGCGCCCGCGACGTGCGGGGTGGCCATCGAGGTGCCGTTCATCGACCGGTACATGCCGCCGGTCCACCCCGGCACCGCCTGCGAGGCCGCGGCGCTGATCGCCACTCCGGGCGCGGAGATGTCCGGCTTCAGGGCATAGGAGTTGACGAGCGGGCCCTGGCTGGAGAACGAGGCGCGCTTGTCGGTCTTGTCGACCGCGGCGACGGTCAACGCCGAGGCGGCCGAGGCAGGGGAGCTGACGCTGCCGGGGCTGGAGGAGTTGCCGGCGGCGATCACGAAGAGCGGGCCGCCGTTCGCGGACAGGGCGTTGACGGCCTGCGCCTCGGGAGAGTCGCCGTCGTCGCCGCCCTGTGAGCCGAGGCTCATGGACACCACGTCGGCGCCCTGGGCCTTCGCCCATTCCATGCCCTCGACGATGCCGGACTCGGAGCCGTAGCCGCTGTCCGCGAGCACCTTGCCGACCAGGAGGTCGGCGCCGGGCGCGACGCCCTTGTTCGAGCCGCCCGACGCGGCACCGGAACCGACGACGGTCGAGGCGACGTGCGTGCCGTGGCCGTGGCCGTCGGTGACCTCCTCGCCGGGGATGAAGCTCTTCGTCCCGACGATGCGGTCCTTGACGTCCGGGTGCGTCGGGTCGATGCCGCTGTCCAGTACGGCGACCTTGGTGCCCGTACCGTCGAAGCCCTTCGCCCAGGCCTGGGGTGCGCCGACCTGGGGGACGGACTCGCTCAGGGCGGCCTTCACCCGGCCGTCCAGCCACAGCTTCCCGATCCCGCCGTCGAGACTCCGCGCGTTCTTCGCGGCGGGGGTGACGGCGTTCCAGAAGGTGCGCGCCCGGTCCTTGTCGGCCTTGAGCGCGGTCGCGCCGATCGACTCGAGCGTACGGACCCTGGCGGCACCCATCGGGGCGGCCGGGGGCTGTGCGGAGCGGGACCTGGGGGCGGAAGCGATCACCGGGATGCCGTCCGCGTGCTTGTCGTCCAGCTGCATCCCGGCGAGTTCGGTGACGTTGAACAGCCTGCGGTCGACCCGGTCGGCGGCCAGCAGCGGCATCACCTCGGCCGGGAGCACGTAGGTGTCCTCGCCGTAGCGCTGGATGTGCACTCCGCCCGTGGCGCCCTCGGGGCGGTCGACGGTCACGACATCGTTGCCACCGGCGATCTCCCGGTAGTGGACGACGTCGCCGGTGATCAGCGTGATGTCGTAGGACGCCGTGGCGTCCTGTCGTGGGGCCTGTGCCTCGACCGTCGTGTCTGCGTTCGCCGCGCTCTGGGGCAGCAGCAGCCCGCCGCCGAGTGCGAGCGCGGTGGCGGTCGCGGCCAGCGCGGACCGCCGTCTGGGTATGAAGACCATGCCCGAGATCCTTACGGAGCGTGTGCCTCCGCGCACCGGCCCGCGGGCGGCGGGTAGCCGCCATGGCGCCAACCCGCCGCCGGTGAAGCGGACTTGTGCGCGCGGTGGATCGCGGCCGCCGGACAGAGCATCACACCGAGCCCGTGACCCGCCGAGCCCGGTGACCGGCCGCTCGGCTGCTTCCTCGGCGCCCCGCCGCCACCGGCGGCCGGGACCGTCGCCGTCCCCGCCGCGAAGCGAGGAGGCGGACCCGCGGAACGGCTACGGCGATCCGGGGCTGCTCGCCCGCCTGTTCTCGTATGTGACGCGGCCGGACCCGAGCTTCCCGATCGTCACCCCCTGACCGCGAGGGCGTCCGATCGCGTGCCTCGGCAGCGGTGCCCACGCCCGCTAGCTCTGCTGTGCCACGTCCCGGGCCTGCTGGGCGATGTGTTCCAGGACGACCTTCGGGTCGGCGGACGGCGCGACGGCCTTGCCGATGTTCCGCTTGATGGTGTTGCTGATCTGGAGCCAGGACGGTTCGTTCACCGGGTACAGCCGGGCGCCGCGCAACGCGGTCAGGAACTGCTCGGCGCTGGGGTCCGCCGCCGCGTAGCGGGACGCCTGGGTGGCGGACACCGTCGACGGCAGCAGGTGGTAGCGCCCGGCGAACTCGCTGAGGTTCTTGTCCTCGTAGACGAAGTTCAGGAACGAGCCCACCAGTTCGCGATTGCCGTCCTGCTTGAAAGCCATCATCCAGTCGGCGACGCCCGCCGCCGGCGGGGCCTCCCGGTCGCGCAGTGTGTCCGACACCGGCATGGGCAACGTGCCGACCTTCACGCCCTTCGCCCTGGCCTCGTGGAGGAGCGAGGGATAGCCGTTGACCATGCCGACGTCGCCGCGCAGGAAGGCGGCGAAGGCGTCCTGCCGGTCGAGCTCGGCCGGCGGGACCGGGCCGGTCAGGGCGGGCATGACCAGATTGTCCTTGATCCAGCGGAACGTCTGGGTGTTCCGCTCGGACGCGATGCTGTAGCGGCCGCTGCTGTCGGTGTACCCGCCGCCGTTGCTCAGTTCCCAGATCAGGGCTTCGGCATGCGCCTCCTCGGGGCCGAGGGGGAGGGCGTACGGGTAGAGCACGCCCTCCTCCTTCAGCGCCTCGGCCGCGTCCTTCAGTTCCGACCAGGTTTTCGGCGGCTTCGCTCCGGCCTCGTCGAACAACTCCTCGTTGTAGAAGAGCAGTCGGCTGCTGGCCACGAAGGGCAGGCCGTAGAGGGTGCCGTCGACCGAACCCGCCTCCGCCAGCGGCGGCAGGAAGTTCGCCTCCGCTCTGATCGACATCACCTCACTCGCGGCGTAAAGGCGGCCCTGTGCGGCGAAGTCGGAATACGCGCCCATCAGTGCCACGTCCGGGGCGTTGTCCTCCTCGACCATGCGGGTGACCTCGCGGTCGACGTCGGCCCACGGGTAGAGCGTCACCTCGACCTTCTTGCCGGGGTGGGCGGCGGTGAAGGCCGCGGTCAGGTTGTCCCAGTACGCCTTGGAGCTGGTCCCAGGGCCCGCGCCGTACTCGGGGGCCACCAGGCGCAGCGTCGTTCCGTCGCTCCCGGACGAGCCGCAGGCGGTGACGAGGGAGCCCAGTAGTCCGAACGCGGCCACGGAGGCGGTCATGCCGAAGAGTCTTCGTCGCATGGATCTTTCCTGTTGATCTTTTTTGGTCAGTGCGTCCGAAATTCTCTCCTGGTGCGGGGTGTAATTGCGCCCCCTACCGAACGGTTGTGGTCATATCTCCAACTCGGAGCATTCCGAATGGTGTCTTCCGATATGCCGGTGCTTATTCCGACGCGCGTAGAACCCTCCACGATGTCCAGAGCGACTCCGGTGAGGAGCATTGACGAATGGACGGCAAAGGCCGGCACCTGTTTCGG